>CAZTTF010000135.1:0-28570 GCA_964616365.1 uncultured Lewinella sp.
ACGGATATGAACATGAACCTGATGGAGGTTTGTAAGTCTTACGAGTTGCCCGTTAAGGGCACCTGCGGTGGAATGGCGCTCTGCAGTACCTGTCACTGTTACATCCTGTCCGAGACAGCACTACCCGATATGGGGGAGGACGAGGAGGATATGCTGGACCAGGCCTTCTTCGTGGAAGACAACTCCCGCCTTGGCTGCCAGTTGCGTATCACCCCGGAGCTGGATGGCCTCAAAGTGCAGCTCGCTCCCGAGGCAGAAGAATAAATTTATTTTTAGTGAGCAGAAACTTTTGTAGTTGTTCGGGAGTTTATATCTTTGCGTCCCCTTAACGAAGGGAGTACATCAAAAACTAACATCGCGGGGTGGCACAGTTGGCAGCTCGTCGGGCTCAAGATTGTAACTTAAAGGATCGTGTTTATCGATTTTGTATCATACCTACTTAAGTGGTACACTGATTAATTTCAGACTTTAAGCTTGCTTGGGCTGCCTTGGTGGAAACACCTTGGTGATCATTCATCAAATTCGGGGAAGCCTTTAGTATGGTAATCCCGAGCCAAGCTTATTGCTATTCAGCAGTAGGAAGGTGTAGAGACTTAATGGTGAACACCGTAGTATTTATTTACCGGTGAAGAGAAAGTCCAGACCATCAAATCTTCAACAAGTTGTTGAAGGCGTAGCGAAAGCTATAGTGGTAAGCATAACCCGAAGGTCACAGGTTCGAGTCCTGTCCCCGCTACTATTTAAAGCCGTTGTCAACAGTCGTTGGCAGCGGCTTTTGTTTTTACGCACAGTCTTGTTTGTTTGCGTTGTATTTTGATCCTCTATGGATACTAAGCTCAAAGGTGATATTGCTGAGCAAGCAACTATTTTATACGCTTTAAACAGAGGGTGGGGAGTATGTACCCCTATTGGAGACCGACTGCCGTATGATTTGATTGTCGATACAGGTAACCACCTGTTTAAGATTCAGGTCAAAAGTGCATGGTTTGATGTAACCAAGAGAAACTGGGTCGTTGATAATCGAAGAACCAAAACCAATCGACGCAGAATGATTCGGGAGAATTACACGGAAAATGACTTTGATTTTGCAGTGATCTACCTCGATCAATTGGACTTGTTCTACGTTATGCCTGAAAAGGTGTTTAACTCGTATGGTTCTGAAATTCACTTTGTTGAAGATGATAAAAGACAACGCCGACCACAATCTGCTGCGTACCGTATGGCTTGGAATCTGATAGATACCTGAAAAACCATGCAAACAATGATAGTTCTTTGCTAAACCTATTAGAGGGCTAACGCATTAGTTTTGCAATCTTAAAACTGACCAATTACATGGCTACCGTAAAGTTTACCTTCGAAGATAAAAGCATTGCGCCCAAAACAGTGGAGAATGTTCCTACTGATATCAGCATTTTAGAAGTGACGGAGGAAAATGATATCCACCTCAATCATAACTGCGGCGAAGTGTGTGCCTGCAGCACCTGCCACATCTACGTGAACAAAGGGGATGATGCACTTGAGGAGATCAGTGACAAAGAAGAAGATTTTATTGACCGGGCCATCAACCCTCGTATCGAGAGCCGACTGGGCTGCCAGGCAGTCATCATTGATGAAGATGCGGTGATTGAGGTGGAGATACCGGATCAGCGTCAGATCATTGGTCACGAGCACTAATCCTTTAACACTTTAATTGCTGAGGAGTCATTAGACAACCATCAGCTTCCCGTTCCAACGAACCAACAACTAAAATACAATACCCGTGAGTTTTAAGGACTTCGACGATTTCCCCTTCGGCTGGGCCGACCACGAAGACATTGCAATGGCGCTCTACGATCGCTTCGGTGACGACTTTGGGCAAGATAAAATCTACCGTATCAGATTTACGGACCTATTGACCTGGATCCTGGAGATCCCCAGCTTCACTGGAACCCGTGAAGGGTCTACGGAAGAGCACCTGGAGCAGATTCAGGCAAAGTGGGTCTACGAGTGGCGGGAAAACCAGTAGCCTAACTGGTTGTAGATGGCGCTGTAGTGCCAGTAAGTTCTGGTCTACCTGACAGTGCTTTCATTTACCACTTCTACCTACTGAACATGAACGAACTCGAAAATTTTGGCGAGATAACCACCTTCATCTTTGATGTAGACGGGGTCTTAACCAATTCACAGCTCCTGGTACTGGAAAATGGAAAGTTGTTACGGCAGATGAACGTCCGTGATGGCTATGCTATTAAGCGAGCTATAGACATGGGATACAAGGTGGCGATTATCACAGGCGGTAAAAGCCAGGGAGTAGTTACACGTTTGCGCAACCTGGGCGTGGTAGATATCTACTACGGGATCAGTGACAAAGTAGAAGCCTACCGGGAGTTCATGTACTTGTATGATGATGAGATCACCTACGAGAACGTACTCTATATGGGGGACGATGTTCCTGATTACGACGTTATGCGGTTGGTAGGTTTGCCGGCGTGCCCTAATGACGCCTGCCCGGAAATTCTATCACTCGCCAAGTACGTTAGCCACGCAAAAGGTGGCCAGGGTGCGGTTAGGGATGTCATTGAAAGAACCCTTCGACTGAATGGCCACTGGTTGCCCTCGGAGGGGGACGAAGAATTGCCCACCAGCGTATAGCTATCCGTCAGTATCGGCAACGTTAACCCTGATGCCGCCCCCGCCAACGGCGGGGATGCCATGAATTGATGGAGTTGTTGATTTTTGCCAACAAAATGTTGTAGTCTCCTTTGGTGTGCCTTCTGGGAGCGTTGTATATTCGCAGTTCTCAGAATTCGAACTATGTCCGACGCCCTCACCAAGCCTCCCCATTTTCTTGATCAACTTAATGATATTCAGCGTCAGGCAGCGACGGCGATAAACGGACCTGTGCTCGTGGTAGCGGGGCCGGGGTCAGGGAAAACAAGGGTGCTTACCTACCGCATTGCCCACATCATTGAGCAAGGAGCTGCGCCTTGGGAAGTATTAGCGTTGACCTTTACCAACAAGGCTGCCCGGGAGATGAAGGAACGTATCGAGAAGGTCGTAGGTAAGCGCGCTGGTAACATCTGGGCGGGTACCTTTCACAGTCTTTTTGCCCGTATCCTGCGCGTCGAAGCGGAGCACATCGGGTACCCGTCGAATTTCACTATTTACGATACGGATGATACCAAAAGCCTGATCGGGCAAATCATCAAGGGGATGAACCTCGATAAAACCGTCTATCAGGCAAATGCTATTAAGAATCGAATCAGTTCTGCCAAGTCCAGTCTGGTAACGCCTATCCTCTACGCGAAAAACGAAGAGTTACTGGCGCAGGACAAAGCGGCGAAAATGCCGCTTGTACACAAAATTTATGCCCAGTACGTCGCCCGCTGTAAAAAAGCGGGGGCAATGGATTTTGACGACCTCCTTTTCCGACTCTTCGAATTGTTCCAGAACCATCCGACGGTTGTGAAGAAGTACCGGCAGAAGTTCAAATACGTCCTGGTAGACGAGTTTCAGGATACGAATACACTCCAGTATGCGATCGTCAAAAAGCTGGTGCAGTACCCCGATAGCCCGCGAAACATTTGTGTTGTGGGAGACGATGCCCAGTCAATCTACGCATTCCGGGGAGCTACCATCCAGAACATTCTTGATTTTGAGCGGGATTTTGCCCAACACGGCATCCAGACTTTTAAGCTGGAACAGAATTACCGGAGTACCGAAAACATAGTTGCCGCGGCGAATGCTGTCATCCAGCATAACCGTCGTCAGATCCAGAAGAAAATCTGGAGTGATAAGGGCGAGGGGCAAAAGATTAAGGTCATCCGGGAAATGGATGATAACGGTGAAGGTCGCCGGGTGGCAGATACCATTGTGGAGCAGAAAAGCCGCTACCATCTGCAGAACAAGGATATTGCTATTCTTTACCGGACCAATGCGCAGTCGCGCATTTTTGAAGAATATCTACGCCGCTTTAACCTCGCTTACCGTGTTTATGGAGGTTTGAGCTTTTACCAGCGCAAGGAGGTCAAAGACCTTATCGGCTACCTCCGTCTGGTGGTTAACCCCAATGATGAGGAAGCATTTCGACGGACCATCAACTTCCCTAAACGGGGTATTGGTGCGACCAGTGTTGCCAAGGTGATTGGGTTGGCTGAACAGCAGGATATGGCTTTGTTCGAGGCCCTAAAGCATGTTGCCCTGCCAAAGCGGACGAAGCACGCCGCCGACGGGTTCATCGATACCATCGAACAAGCCCGCAAACAAGCAGATACTGCAGATGCCTACGAATTAGCTGAAACCATCGCCCGTAGATCTGGCTTGTTGGACTTCTATCGAAACGACACTTCTATCGAAGGTATGGGACGCCTGGAAAACTTCCAGGCACTCCTTGATGGAATCAAGTCCTTTGTGGAGGAGGATACTGTAATTGACACGGAAACCCTGCCCGACAAAACCCTCGCCACTTACCTGCAGAATATCGCCCTGCTTACCGATTTTGACACTAAAGAGGACGCCGACCCTGATGTGGTCACCCTGATGTCGGTTCATGCCGCAAAGGGCCTTGAGTTCAAATCTGTTTTTGTAGTAGGTCTGGAAGAGAACCTGTTCCCCAGCTTCATGAGCATGGATTCTCTGGACGGAATGGATGAAGAGCGCCGCCTATTTTACGTTGCCATTACCCGTGCAGAGCGTTACCTGACCCTGAGTTATGCGAATACGCGCTACCGTTATGGGAAAATGACGATGAATGAACCTAGCCGCTTCCTGGCCGAGGTGCCGGCCAGCGCTATCGAAAGTACTACCCACAGCCGTCGGTCCCAGGGGCATGAATATGATCGGGTAGAGCGCCAGCGTGCTAAAGTGACCGGGATTACGCCAATGGCCAGACGGCGAGGTACGGCCAAGCCCTCCGCACCGAAGGTACGGCTGGAAAACTTCCAGCCCAGCCCCACTGATCTCGTGCAGGAGGGCAGCCTGGTCCTTCACCAAAAATTTGGCGAGGGCCGGGTCACCAAGCTGGATGGTGGTGCTGATAATCGAATTGCAACAATTCACTTCAGCTCCTTATCGCAACCGGAAAAGCGCATCATGCTTCGCTTTGCGAAGCTGCAGGTGCTGGATTAAGTGCTTTCCTAGTGAATGCGAGGTTTGGCTTAGATGATTTGTTTCTTCTTGTTGAAGTAGACCAAACACTTAATCTGTTGGTCCTTGAGTCCGTTAGATGGTCATGACTGCCTAACAGGCTAAAAGATGAACGGACTTTGTCAGCACGGGAGATTAAAGGATGGTAGTCAATAACTTGCATTATCGCCTCGTCCAAACCTCACGATAGCTAAGTCCGTTACTCTGCATTCCAATCCCTTGCTGCTTCCCGGATCAGGACGGCCTCTTCCGTATCGTATGGCGTACCATCAGGTCGAAAGACGTCGTGGTGCCATAAATGAGGCTCTGCAGTAAACGTAGAATCCCAACTCGCCCAAGGGTAAATGGTGTTGGTCTTTCCGGAGACCAAGCCCCAATTGTAGGCACCAACGTTAAACGCTTGCAAAATGGGTAGGGTAGTGGCGAAGGTACTTCCGTGGGTACGGGCAATGTATTCGGTGCAGACGAGTGGTCGGTCGTATTGGCTGAGTCGTTCGAGCACAAGACGGTGGTGACTTGAGTCACGATAATGGTGGTAACTGATCAAGTCTGAATTGGCCAGTTGAAAGGCATTGAAACGGTTGAGGGGCTTATTTGCTTCCACCTCGTTAAAGAGTGGACCAAACCACACACCTGCAGTCAAAGGCTGACTGGGATTGACTTCCCGGGCCCACCGAAAAGTATTGACGAGCAGGGGGTAAACGAAATCAGCTTTGTTTTTGGGCTCATTCGGGAACTTTCCGAAGTTGTCGTTATCCGGTTCGTTGTAGAGGTCCCACATAAATACCCGATGGTCATTTCGGAAGTGCCGTAAAATGCCCTGCACATAGTCTTTCCCCTGCCGGTAGTATCGGTCTCCGTTCAATAGCTGGCGGGAGGGTGGACTTTGCACCCATCCACTATTATGCACCCGCGGCCGCGGCTCCGGCTGCTCTCCGAGGTTAGCCACCGGGTCCCAGACGGCATCAAATAGCACGAAGGTTGTGGAGATGCTGTGCTTGTCAGCTATGGTGAGGTATTGCTCCAGGCGTTCGAGGTACGCCGACGAGTCTTGTTCCCACACCAGGTTGTGCAGGTAGACCCGCATAGAGTTCATCCCTATTGCTGCAGCCCAACTGAGTTCTTCCTCTATTTGCGCGGGGTTGAAGGTGCTGGCCTGCCACATCTCCAGTTGATTGATGGCATCACGATTGTTGTAATTCGCGCCCAGCGGGCGCGGACGGCTGTCATAGTATTCCTGCACCCGGCTAACGTCCCATTTTCCTGCAATGGTCAGGGTGTCCGGATGAATGTCTGCATCGGGCAGAACCGTGTGGTCAGGAGCTGTACAGCAAAAAAGCAGACTGAGAAGCAGGAGGGGGAGAAATCGAAGCATGGAGTAGGTTGATTTACCATTAGTTATATAGTAGCTAGACCGTTAGCGTTTTGACAATTAATCACATATTGATTCGTGGCCTGCCGACCATAAGATTCAGCAATCTAACAATCTGAAATTCTAAGGGTCTAACAAACTCAACTACGGCGTCCGGACCGTCGTCGTCTCCTGGATCCAACAGCCAACCCTGAAAGAGTCACCTTCCTTGAGCCCTCTTTGGAATATATCTGCCTTAGAGGGCATGTACTGCGTGTAGCGTCCGATAAGCTTGTTGGCCTGATTGGCGAGGTCTGGCTGAATGCGCTTTGCCTGCCGCCATTTATCGATGGCAGGCCAGGTTACGATCTGAGAGTCAAAGCCCGTCCCGGGGCCGCAAAGCGGCCCTGAGCTCGCGTAAAGGGTGCCAATTAGCAGGTAAGGTTCTCCGGAACTGGGGTTAGCCTGGGCAGACTGGCGTGCGTAAGCCCGTGCCTGTCCGAAGTTGCGCTTGTGGCTATAGTAGACTTTAGCTACGTACAGCAGGTAACGCCCTTTTCGTTCGGCATCATCCGTGCCGGCAGCGGCATCTTTAAACCGGTCAATGGCACAGTCGTAATCGGCGTTCTCGAGACAATCAAAGGCTAATTTCAGATCAGAAGGCTCATTAGCTTTGGGCCGGCAGTTAGCATCGTAAGCAGCCTTGATTTCGTCATATTCCGCAGTACCCTCCAGGCAGCCGCCGTAACGTAGCAAACTGTAAGCGGTTCTGATCGCGTCACAGTCGTTCGGATTGTTCGAAAAGTCCTCGTAGTATTGCTCGATGAAGTAGTTGCAATCGTAAAAACCTTTCACGGTTTCAAAGTACCGTAGGGTGTTTGGAGCATATTCATTAATGGTGTTCCAGGCCTGACACTGGGTCCCTTCGCATTCAGCGAGCCCTTTGGCGAGGCGGGCCTGCAGCGTCGAAGCGATTTCTTTTGCTTCCTCATCCGTGATCTTACCATCCTTATGCTGCTGTACCGTCAGGCTGGACATGGGGTTGATCACGAAATACTGCAGCTTTTCGGGGCCGTCAATGGCCATGCTTTCGCGAAAGAGGGCAAAGATTTCATCGTTCGTTGCCGTGCCTTTGTAGGTATAGTAACTGTCGAATCCCTGAATGGCGGACATATACCCGTTCCCCGGGTAGCACCGGCGCGATTCTTCATACAGGTCCAGGATAATCTGACCGTATTCTTCTTTTTTTGAGGGGTCTTGCTGGATGAGGCGGTTGTAAAAAACGACTCCGTCACTGAAAACGGTTGGCCGTCGGCCGTCGGCGGCGGGGCTGGTGGCGTATACCATCTTCCAGCGCTCAAAGGCAGTGTCCCACTCCTTGGCCTTTAGCATTTGCCGGTAGATCACGTAGTTGGTTTCTGCCTCGTCAGGGTTGGGTGCGTCCGTAAACTTGGCGCAGGGGCTAAGGTTCTCGTCAGGCTTTGGTTTGGGCGCGGGCGCAGGTGCCGTGGAGGGTTGTTCAGCAGCAGGGGCCGAAGCCTTGGGCGAACAGCCAAATAAAATGCCAACGAACAAGCAGTAAACCAGGGAACGAAAAACCATAACGGGACGGGGTTGATATTGGAAATAGCAGAAAAAAAGATTGAAAGACTAAAAGTAGGGATGATACCGGCACCGGGCCTTGCCAGATAAGGGGATCAGCGACTGCCTCCGCTCAGCTTTCGGTCTAAAGATGCGATTCTCGGTAAAATAGACCAAACACAGCCGCGAATCTGTAGTACTTTTGCCTCGGAATTCGAATTTTAAGCTCTAAAGCAACCGAGCCAGCCATGGTTCGGTATAGCCCCCCTCCCGATGAAAAAGCACAACTTCTCCGCCGGACCTGCCATTCTTCCCGCTTCCGTTATTCAGGAAGCAGCTGCCAACGTTGCTAATCTCAATGGTAGCGGATTGTCCATCCTCGAAATCAGTCACCGCTCTCCTGCCTTCGTGGCCATCCTCGAAGAGGCCGAAGCCCTCGTGCGGGAACTGCTTTCCGTATCAGATGACTATGCCGTTCTCTTCCTCACCGGAGGCGCCAGCAGCCAGTTTTACCTCACGGCAATGAACCTGCTCGGAGCTGATGAGACTGCAGCCTACATCGACACGGGCGCATGGTCAACCAAGGCCATCAAGGAGGCTAAGTTGTTCGGTAACGTAAAGGAGATCGCCTCCAGCAAGGATACTAACTACAACTACATCCCCCAGGACATCAATGCTCAGGGAGACTACAGCTACGTCCACCTCACCAGTAATAACACCATCTTCGGCACCCAATTCAAGGAGTTTCCCGCAACGGATGCTCCGCTGGTCGCCGATATGTCATCTGACATTTTCAGCCGCCGCCTTCCACTCGAACGCTTTGGGCTGATCTACGCCGGAGCGCAGAAAAACATTGGTCCGGCAGGGGTTACCCTTGTCATTGTCCGTAAAGACCTGCTCGGAAAAGTCGAGCGGGAAATTCCGACAATGCTGGATTACAAGACGCACATCGCCAAAAGCTCAAGTTTCAACACGCCTCCGGTATTCCCCATCTACGTTTCCATGCTCACCTTCCGGTGGATCAAGGCACAGGGAGGACTCGAGGCCATGGAGAAGCACAATGAAGCGAAGGCGAAGTTACTCTACGATGAAATCGAGCGTAACCCCAAGTTCAAGTGTACGGTGGACGATCCGGCCAGCCGTAGCCTCATGAATGTAACTTTTGTACCCGTTGACGAAGCAGATACCGCTCCCTTCCTGGCCGCCTGCGAAGCCGCGGGCTGCGTTGGGGTAAAAGGACACCGTTCTGTTGGAGGTTTCCGCGCGAGCATCTACAACAGCATGCCGGTGGAAAGCGTCCAGGCACTTGTGGAGGTAATGAAGGCTTTTTAATCGCTTGCATTAAAGCAAAGCCTGATGCTGGGATACGGATTCCCAACCAAAGTTTTAAATAAAAGGTAAAAGGCGTGCAACCCTTGGTGCCACCAGTCGTTCTTTAGTCTAGAGAATGGGTCCATTCGTCGACAATTCGGCTGGAAAGGCTAACGAAAAGGTTAATGCACCCATCTTTTATGTAACTTGTGATACCGTAACTAACCCAACAGAGATGTTTTCCCGCAAAGCAAAATTGACAACCCTGGCCTTCGTGGCACTACTTGCACTGAGTGGTGCTTGTTTTGGATTTTTGCTGGGGCGTAGCCAGCAACTTCAATCCGATGCTCATGAGGCTACTGAACAGTTGCAGACCATGACAAACCAGGTACAGCACACTGGTGCTGTTCTTACTCGTGGTGCGGATGCTTTCCGGCGACTGTTGGTTAAGTAACACCAAAAGAACTTGTAAAAGCCCATTCGGAGACATCCGGATGGGCTTTTGTCTTTTAAAATCCTCCTGTTGGCTGCTTCGGGAACTGTTTGCTAATTTTTTGGCCGGTTCAGAATGGATTGCCCGGAAATCAGTCCGCCATTATGCATAATTGTCCGTGCCGGCATCTACTTTGCAACAAAGCCTACCTCCACCCGTTTTCTCGTCAAATCAGCTTCCCCTATGCGTTTTACCTGGTTCCTTCTGCTCCTCGCTTTTGTGACGGCCTGTACGTACACCGCTAAGATCACCGACGGTGCTACTGCCGTTGATCGTAAACAGTACAAAGTGGCTGTGCCGATGCTGCAGCGGGAGTATAAAAAGGCAAAGACGAGAAGAGAGAAGGGAGAGATTGCCTACAATCTTGCGCGGTCGCTGGTGGAAACCGGGAAAGATCAAGAGGCAGTGGATTGGTTTCAGAAGGCTTACGACAATAATGCAGGCCCAAAGGCCCTCGAAGGCAAAGCCGATGCGCTGAAAAGACTTGAAAAATTCGAGGAGGCAATTCAAGTTTACACGGATCTTGGGTTCGAGATTGGTTCCAGGTACGAATACCGTAAACAGATAGCTGGTGCCGAACAGGCACAGAAATGGCTGGAACAGGAGCAAAAAGGAAAACCACGCGAGTATGTGGTGGAACCGGTAGCCTTCAATACCCGGCAAGCCGACTATGCCCCGGTTGTTTTTGACGATAGGCTCGTTTTTACCAGCGACCGTGCTGCGGCTGCCGGTGAAGAGACTTATAATTGGACAGGGCGTGGCTTCACGGACCTTTTCATTGTTGATCCAGTTGCTGGCGGGGAGGTAACTGCACTTGACCGAGGCTTGAATACGCCAGATAATGAAGGCACGGCAGCGTTTAGTCCGGATGGCACAGAAATGATTTTCACCCGTTGTAGCTCACCAGCCAAGATGGAGGACGCATTTTGTGGTCTCTACCGCAGTGAGCGGGTGGGGGATGGCTGGGGCGTTGCCCGCCCGTTAAGCTTCGTTAAACCGGGTATCAACTATGTCCATCCCGCCTTTTCTGCCGATGGGCAGCGACTGTACTTCAGCTCTTTACAGGAAGATGGTTGGGGAGGCTACGATATCTTCGTTGCCGACCGTAATGCTGATGGCTCATGGAGTGATCCGATCCTGATGAACCGGGCGATCAACACCCAGGGCAACGAGCAGTTCCCCAGCATAGACGGAGACACGCTCTATTTCGCCAGCGATGGCCATGAAGGAATGGGCGGTCTGGATATCTTTAAAACTTACCCACTGCCCAATGGGCGGTACAAAGCTGTTCAGAACCTCAAGACGCCCATCAATTCTGGAGCGGACGACTTTGGGTACACGGTGCTCCGTCGTCAGGGAACAGGGCTTGAGGCAACCGTCAATGGCTATTTCTCCAGTGCCCGGCCTGGGGGAGAAGGAGCAGACGATATTTATGCCTACACCAAGCGGGTTTTGCCGCCGCCTCCACCAGATACTACTCCGATCGAATACCGTAACATCCTGGATGTGTACGTCGTAGAGAAGATTTATGAAGATCCAGGCAACCCGGATAGCCGTGTTCTGGGGCGTAAGCCTGTTCCGAACGCTACCATTATAGCTTCTATCGGAGAGCAGAGCCGTACGGTGAATGCAAATGACGAGGGCAAGCTGAGCCTGGTGCTTGTAGATGATCAGGCCTACAACTTTCGCGCGGAGCGCGAAGCCTATCTGGCTGCCGAAGGCCGGTTCTCGAGTCGTAACCTCCCACGCGATCCAGAAGCTCCTGAGCAGCGCTATGAAATTGAATTGGAGCTGGACAAAATCTTCCTGAATCGGGAAATCGTCCTCAACAATATCTACTATGATTTTGAGGAAAGCTTTATCCGGGAGGATGCTAAGCCTACCCTTAACGAATTGAGTTCTCTGCTAAAGAGAAACCCTGAAATCAAGATTGAACTTGGGTCCCATACGGATTGTCGCGGACGGGATGCTTACAACCAATCATTGTCTGAGGATAGGGCCAAAGCGGCTGTAGATTACCTCATCGAACAGGGAATCGACGCCGAGCGCCTGAGTGCGCGCGGTTATGGTGAAGAAGCGCCAATCGCCGAATGTCTCTGTGAACGCTGTAGTGAGGAAGAACACCAACGTAACCGACGGACGAGTTTCAGAGTCGTAGAGTAAGGAGGTGGTTGAGTAGTCTGAGAAGGCATATCAACCGCTACAACCCTCAGACGAACTGCTCATTTTTAGCATGCTTCGCACCTGAAAAATACTAAGGATTTCACAGACGAGACCGATTAGAACTGCTGAGGTAGTCCGACGAATGGTTGTGTCGAATGAAGCCCGCAAAAACTTCGTCTGACAACTCGAGGCGACAGGAGCTATGAAGTTTAGCCTTAGCCGCCTGGTTGTTACCTACCTGCAGGGAGCGAAGTCATAAGCCCCAGAACCAAAGGTCTACCGCTTGCAACCTTCCCGCCCTTTCGTTCGTTAGCAAAGCCGTACCTGAAAGAACTGATGCAACTACTACCGCGCGACGCTTACGAGAAACTGGAATTTGATAAAATACTCCTCCTCCTTGAGGAGAAGTGTAGCGGTGAATTAGGCCGCAGCATTATCCGGGATTTAGCTCCTTCCACTAAGGTGCGGGAGATCAACCGTTGGCTTGATGAAGTAATGGAATTCAAGCAGGGGACTGATGACCGCAACATGGTATCTATCGGTGCCTACGACGAGGTGGATGAGGAGTTAAGAATGCTTCGTATTGAAGGATACGTGCTGAGCGAGGCCGGCCTGGCGAAGCTTAATGTGTTGCTGCTACAGGCCAAAGGCCTGTTTAACTTCTTCACTGGTGGTCAGCAAACGATATACGAAGCACTTTATAATCTGATCCGGAAGGTGACCTACGTACCGGAGTTGAGCGCTGAGATTGAAGCCGTTATTGATGCGGAGGGCGTGATTCGGTCCAATGCGAGTCCGGAACTATCCCGGATTCGTCGCCTGATTGGAAGTAAGCAGCGGGAGGTAGAAAAGGTGTTCCGCCAAGTGATCGAAAAATACCGTCGGCAAGGCCTGCTTTCCGATACCGTTGAAAGTATGCGGAATGGCCGTCGGGTACTATCCGTACCGAGCGAGCACAAGCGTAAGATCCGTGGTATTATTCACGATGAGTCCGCCACGGGTAAGACGGCCTACATAGAGCCGGACGCCGTGATTGGCATCAACAATGACATATTTGATTTCCAGCAGGAAGAAAAGCGTGAGATTTACCGGATTCTGCGCGAGCTATCGGAGACGCTACGGCCCTACGTGGAGCAGATGGAGGATTACCGTGACCTGATTGCTTACTTCGATGTTATTCAGGCAAAGGCACTCTTGGCCCGTCAGCTAAAGGCAGAGCGACCCAAGGTTGGTCATCGGCCGGCCATTGGTATGCTGGAGGCAAAACACCCACTGCTCTACCTCAAGAACAAGCCGTACGGAAAAAAGACTGTTCCCTTCGATCTGAAAATGACGGGTAAGAATCGGATTTTGATGCTCTCAGGGCCTAATGCCGGCGGGAAGTCCATTACCATGAAAACGGTTGGCCTGCTCCAGCTAATGGTGCAATCCGGGCTACTCGTTACCATGGATGCGGAAAGTGAGATGGGCGTATTCAAGCGCCTATATGCGGACATTGGTGATCAGCAGAGCATCGAGGATGATCTGTCTACCTACAGCTCCCGACTGAAAAATGCAAAAGCATTTTTGCAGGACGCTGATGAGACTACCATGGTACTGATTGACGAATTCGGATCTGGTACAGACCCCGCCTCCGGTGGGGCTATTGCTGAGGGAGTTCTGGACGGGCTAAACTACCGCAAAGTATTTGGGGTCATCACAACGCATTACTCTAACCTGAAGATATTTGCCTATAAGACGAAAGGCATTCTCAACGGAGGCATGCATTTTGATCAGGAAACACTGGCTCCAACCTACGAGCTCAAAGTTGGCAGGCCGGGAAGTAGTTACGCTTTTGAAATTGCGAAGAAATCAGGTTTGCCTCAGCGAGTACTGACTTATGCCCGCAAGCGGGCGGGCAAAAACGAGCGGGCGGTAGACCAGCTGCTTGTTGATCTCCAGCGGGAGAAAGCAGAAAGCGAGGAACTGCTTGCGAACATTGCCCAGAAGCAGAAAACCCTCGATGCGCTGACCCGGACTTATGAGGAATTACATCGTAGTCTTGAGGTACGGCGGAAGCGACTCAAGCTGGAAGCGAAGGAGCAATCGTTGCAGGAAACGGCGAAGTACAACAAGGAGATGGAGAACCTGATCCGGAAGCTACGCGAAGACAAGAAGATTGAGGACGCCAAGCAAAAGGCAAAGGAGTTGCGGGAGAAGCGCGAAGAGATTGGCAAAGAGGTAAAAACCCTCGTTGAGGATATCTACTATGCGCCTACGGCTAAAACCGAGAAACCGATTAAGGTTGGAGACTTTGTGCGACTGCGTACCGGAGGTGCCACCGGAGAGGTTGAAACTGTAGATAAGAAAAAGGCCGTGGTCATTATCAATGATATGCGGATGACGGTTAAGCTGCGGGACCTTGAGCACGCTAATGAGGCCCTTAATGTCCGGAGCGTAAAATCTGTATCCAGCAATGTTTCGGGCGCAGCGACCTTCAGCCCTAAGCTTGATGTACGTGGTATGCGGTACGAGGAAGTACTGGCTACTACGGAGGCCTTTGTTGATCAGGCGCTGATGGCGAATGCCTCTCAACTGCGGATTGTGCACGGAAAGGGAACCGGAACCCTCAAGCGGGCAGTACGACAGAAGTTGGCGGAATACAAGCAGGGCTTTAGTCTTTCCACCCCGCCACGCGAAGCTGGCGGTGATGGGGTAACGATCGTTGATTTATAACATCGCTTCTGTATACCCCTTTATTGCACCTGCGGCCCCGCCCCTAAATCTTACAGCCTTTCCATATTTGTTTAGCTACGATAGGATTAGTAAATCCTATCCTGACAGGAGGAAGCAAGGTGATTCCAATAGCGCGGAAAACGGATGCCGAACACCCCTTGGTTCACTCCTTTTTTTGAGTAGGAGCGTAGCTATACTTACCTGTTTTCAGGGTAAGGTGACCGAACGATATGCGATATTGAGGTGCTGCAACGTTAGGTAGAAACGTCCATTTCCAAAAACATAGCTAAATTTGTTATGTTTAACGCCTGAATATGCAGGCGAAGACATATTATACTGATACCGCCTATTTTACAGCTACGCGGGGCTGCAAACCAATTACTGAATACCGAGTCACTTACAACACGATGTACCTATTTCAATTATCCCTTGTCGTATTGCTGTTAGCAGCTGCGGCGCCGGTACAAGCTCAGTTTCGCTCAGAGATGCGCACGGCTGATCGGGCTTATGAGCTCAAGGCTTA
Source organism: uncultured Lewinella sp. (assembly GCA_964616365.1). Lineage (GTDB taxonomy): Bacteria > Bacteroidota > Bacteroidia > Chitinophagales > Saprospiraceae > Neolewinella. Next base: position 15,262 of record CAZTTF010000135.1, read on the forward strand.
CAATACTGCTATCGAATCGTACAAAAAAGCATTAGCCCGCCGCCCAACGGACGTCGAGGCACTGAGCCGTATTGCGGATTCTTACCGGATGCTTAACCAGATTGCCACAGCTCATGGCTACTACCAAAAAGCCATCCGTGAAAAGAAGGTTACTGGTCAGACCATCCTCGAGCATGCCCACGTTTTAAAGTCGCTCAGTCGGTACGATGAAGCAAAGCAGTTTTACAAGCTTTATGCCCGCGACTACGACGCGGTTGTTGGCAATCACTACGCACAGAGTTGTGATTTCGCTAATGCTCAGGCTAATCAAGATGCTGGATTCACGGTGCAGAGCGTTAGCTCGAACTCCCCGGTAGCGGACTTCGGCCCTTCGATGCCCTCTCCCAACCAGTTGGTCTTTAACTCGGCCCGCACTGCCGCTGGAAACTTTGACGGCCAGGCTAAAAATAAGCCCTACGTTGCGGCCATTGGCCTGGATGGCGGCCTGCAGCAAGCTTATGAGTTGCAAAATGGTTACACTGAAAACGCTGGCAATGTAGGCCCGGTAAGCTATGCTCCCGACGGCCGCCAGGTGATCTTTACGCGGAATAACTTCGTTTCCGGTACCCGGATGGTCCCGGAAGCGGGCATTAATATGAGCCTCATGATTGCTGACGTTAACCAGAACGGCCAGTGGATCAATGCGCGCCCACTGCCCTTTAATGGGACGGACTACAGCACTGGCTACGGTACCTTCTCAACCGATGGTAATGCCATTTATTTCGCTTCTGATCGTCCCGAAGGCTTTGGTGGATACGATATCTACCGGGCTTCACGCCAGGGACAAACCTGGGAAGCTGTACCGGAAAACCTGGGCACCGTGGTGAACTCTGTCGGTAACGAGATTACCCCGTACTTCGACGGAGCAAGCCTGTTCTTTTCTTCTGACTGGCACCATGGAATGGGCGCTTACGACGTTTTCCGGGCTGAGATGGCGAATAGCCGGCCGACTACCCTGTATCATATGGGTAACGGTATTAACTCAGACCGTGATGATATCGGCTTCATTTTCGATCCCGTATCGAGCAAAGGATATGTTGTGTCTAACCGCATTGGCGGAAGTGGACAAGAGGATATTTACCGGGTCGCCCGTGCTGCCGCTAACCCAGTATTGTTAGTGCAGTCTGCTCAGGACGGTACTTTCCTGCCGGGTGCAGCAGTTGACTTTACTGCTTGTGGAGGTCAGACTTACGCCACCGATGCAGGTGGACGTTACGTACTCCAGCCATTAGCAGGGCTGAATTGTGACATCACGATCAGTGCAGCAGGATACCAGTCTGTACGCATTCCGGTCCAGGGCCTGCGTCCTGACGACCAAAACATCGTCCGTATTTCTCTGACTCCTGCTGGTGGTGGTCCGTTCCCAGTGACGGATAACGGAAATACCCTGGCTCCCGGAACATTCCGTGGAATTGTTACTGACGGACAAACCGGAGCAGCTATTGTGCAGGCCAATGTGCAGATAGTTCAGCGTACGACCGGCGCTTCTGTCAATGTGCTCACGGATGCCAACGGTGCTTATATTGTCGCGCTTGAGCCCTACAACACTTACGACGTAGTCGTTTCGGCCCCCGGCTATGAAACTGCGCGCTTCCCCATCACGAATAACGATGGCAATGATCCTAATATCCTGGGCAACATGACGCTCATCCCCGGTGGTGGCGGCTCGTCTACCGATGTGGCGCCCGTCGAGATCAGTAACGGCTTTGCTATACAGCTTGCCAGCTTGAGCAAGCAGCCGGATCTGAGTAAGTTCAGTAATGTAGAAAGCCTTGGCCGCGTATATGACGTAAATACCGGAGGTGCTTACAAAGTACGCGTCGGAGTGTTTGCTACCAAAGCTGAAGCTGCTGCTGCAGCGGCTAGTGCTAAAGGAATGGGCTACAAAGGCGCCTTCGTGGTCGCCGATAGTGGTATGAGTGCTGCAGGAGGATCAACGACCGCACCACCTTCTACAACACCTCCGACTTCAGGTGTCGATTACTCTGACTTCCGGGTACAGATCGGTGCCTACGGTAAGCCCGAAAACTTTGACCGTGAACAGGCTGCAGCCCTTGGTCGTCTTGAAACGGCAACGCGGGGCAACCTGACCCTTTTCCGGGTCGGAGGGCTGTCTACGCTGGAACAGGCTCGGCAGGTGCAGGCGCAGGCCAAATCACTCGGATACGATGGTGCCTTTATCCTGCAACGGGTAAATGGCGAATTCGTGAAAGTGCGGTAAGCCACGATTAGCTAAGATGAAAATCGGCTCCGGAGGACAATACTTTCGGGGCCGATTTTTGTTTTGTGGCCCCGGACTTAAAGAGAGTTACTGAAAGTTCGGTACCGCCTTACAACCATCTGCCCCTGAAAACCCTTGAAATAAGCATGAGGTTCCCGTTTTTCCTGCTGATCATCTCCTTGTTTCTGACCCTGTCTTCGGGTAGGACCCTGGCGCAGACAACCTTGTCCTTAAGTCTGCGAGACGCAACAACTGATGCACCAGTAGAAGATGCTTTTGTCTTTTTCTCCGGTAGTTCCGCTGGCGGGATTACCGATGCCGAGGGAAAGGTAGAACTAGTCGTAGCGGAATACCTGGAACTGGTTGTGTCCCATTTGAACTACGAGACGAAAGTGTTGTCGGTAGCAGAGGTGCAAGCCCTGACGTCCTCGGTGATTTTACTAACGCCGACTGCCATTAAGATCGCCGAGGTCACGGTGTCTTCCTCAGCAAAAGATGCCAAGAAACGTAACCGCCGGCTAAAGACTTTTACCCGTTCACTTTTGGGACCGAAGCAAGACCGTAAAGGTGTCCGGATTACTAACCCTGAAGTACTCCTGTTTGAGGAAGACGAGGATGGCCTCAGGGCCATCGCCCGCGACCGGATCAAAATTAGTAACGATGCACTGGGGTATGAACTGAGTTTTTTGCTTGATACCTTTCTGGTTACCCGCGAAGAAGAAGTTTTTTACGGAGGGAAAGCCTTTTTTGCTGACCTGGCAAAAACACAGCCCGCGCGGGCTGCTGCCTGGCAAACTGCCCGCCGAAAACGTTTTGCTGACTCGAAAACCTACTTTTTTCGCCAACTGGTGAGGGGAGAGGTAAATGACCAGCGTTTTGACTTCGGGCGCACCGCTTTTGACAAGGACCTTAAGTTTCTGGGCTTTACCAGAACGAACCCATCTTCTTTAAGGTGGCAACGGGGGCTGCGGGCTGATACCCTTTACTTTTCCGGATACTTAACCGTTGTTGACCAGCGGGTGGTTACAAAATGGACAAACCAGTCTGCCGCAGGCGGAGTAGTTGCCGATGAGTACGCGACGTCTTTTTTACAGTCGCGTTCGGGTAAATTTGTGATCAGCCCCGACGGCATCCTGCTTAACAACCAGGAGGTGGAGGAGTTAGGCTATTGGGCAGACCAGCGGGTGGCTCGCCTACTACCCACCGATTACCGCGCCGATGAGGAAGCAGGAGAACGCCAGTCATTAATGGTGCAATCGTTAGATGCGCTTGAAGCCTTTCAGCGCGATTATCGTCAGGAGAAGGTGTACCTCCATCTGGACAAGCCATATTACAGCATCCGGGATAACATCTGGTTTAAAGCCTACCTCCTTGATGCCGTTCGGCATCAGGAGCAGACGGCCAGCTCCGTTGTCCACGTTGAACTAATTGATCCCAAAGGGGACCGGGTGAAGGCGCTGGCTTTAAATCGTGTGCAGGCCTTGTACGGTAATTTTAAGCTGGACTCTACCAACCAAGCCGGTATTTATCACCTGCGGGCCTACACAGATTATATGCGTAATGGACCGTCGGATTTTTTCTTTAGCCGAGCGATTCCGATTTATGACCCTAGTCAGATTGGCGACGGTAAGCTGAAGGGGGTGTCCCTCAGGCCACAGCAGGTGCCACCGGCAAAAAGATTGCAACAGCCTTTTGTCCTCAAGGCCATTCCCGAGAGTGGCGTCCTGCTCGGTGGGCTGCAGAACAGCTTAGTCATGCATTTGAGGGACACCTTGGGAAATCCTTTACGAGCAGCCGGGACGATTATGGATATTGCAGATTCGGTAGTCGCAAAGTGGTCCGTAGACGACTCCGGAAGGGGGATACTTAAGTTTTCACCGGAAGGGGGGAAACCATACTGGGCAGCACTTGATATCGCGGGGGTATCCTATCGGGTCAGGCTGCCGGAGGTAGTTGAAAAAGGGATGGGCTTGCACGTTAATAATCTTAGGAAAGATGATGTGTTTGTAAAAGTGCTGGCAACTGCCGGTACGGCTACCGAAGGAGCTTATCTTATCGGACACGTGAGGGGAAAGGTGTTTTTCAGTATGGAATCCATTGCGGTGAATGAGGATATGGCTTTCCCGCGTAGCCAGATCCCCGCTGGCGTGGCCTGCTTCTCGCTCTTCAGCCGGAGTGGTAAGCTGCTGGCAGAGCGGGTACTCTACAATGATTTTAGCGAAGAGCAACCAGCGTTGGAGGTGACTGTGCCCTACGCCTTTTTTCGCCCGCGGCAGCGGGTGAATCTTGAGGTCAGCTGGCTGGACAGCCTCACGGAGCAAGGCGGCAATTTTTCGGTAGCAGTAACTGACCGTAGGTTGATCAAGCAAGCGGATGCTACCACAAATGCTCCCAGTTTTGTATACCTGCAAAGCGATATCGTGCCGCCATTGGAGTTACCGCAAAACAGAGCGTTAAACTGGGAGCAGCGGGAGCGTTTCCTGCTTGACTTACAACTGATGTCAACTACCTGGGATCGCTTCACCTGGGAGGAAGTTCTGTTTGACCGTGAGCGGCAGTTAGCCTTTTTACCGGAGACTTCAGCACGGATTCGCGGTTTCGTTAGCAGCAAGGGTAAGGAAGCGGAGCGACAGATGTCGGAGGTAATGCTTACGGCTTTACACCCACGGCCAACGCTGATGAAGGTCCTGACGGATGAAGCCGGTAACTTCGAATTTCCGGGTTTGCCCTATCTGGATACCGTGAGCTATTTACTCCAGGCCGCCCGGTTTGACGCTAAGAAGTTCGATCCTGATCTCCCGATGCTAACCTCCAAAAAACGCAATGTGGACATCCACGTTGAGCAACGGGAGCCGGCCGAGTTGGTCAAACATCCGGAAGCGCTGACGATGACTTTACCGGAGGAGTTGGTGGAGACGCTGGCTACTCTTGGTGCACAAAATCTGGGGCTGGATAGTCTCTACGGGCCTGGTTGGCAGATCGACCTTGCGGAAGTGACCGTTAAGGCACGCAAAGCCGTTGATTCCCGAAACCTGGATGTTTATGACCTCAATAAGCTGGATTGGATTCAGCCGGAACAGCCGGTCTATAATTTGCTGTCGACTTTAAAACCTGGCTATCGTTTTCTGCGCGACCTCACCCGGAATCAGCTTACGGCTGAAGTCAACGACGGGAAAGGAAGCATCGTGCGCAGGCCGGTCGTGATTTCTATCGATGGAAGTACGGCCTCGTTCGGCCGTTTTCTGGGACTAAAGGCAGACCTGATTGATTATATTATGATTACCCGTACGAGCATCACCATCAGGACCCGGGATCAACCGAGAAGTGGTTCGACGTTGGAGCAACCGGGGATACTGACTACCCAGACGTACGGCTATTATCCGGAAGTAGCTTTTCCTGCGCCGGATTATGCCGTGAACACTCCCGGAACTACACGGCCAGACCTGAGGACAACCATTCACTGGGAACCCAACTTCCGGGTAGAGGCGGGTAAGCCATCCTGGCTATCGTTTTACGCAGCGGATATCCCAACGGAGTACGAGGTACATATCGAAGGCATAACGGATGATGGTATTCCAGTCCTGAAAACGTTCGTCGTGACAATTGCGGAATAGGGGCGCGGCCGCTGGTGCAGGGTAGGGGACCCTGATAGCAGAGAAGGGCTAGTGGAGGAAACTTATCCACTACATGGCACCTGCGGCCCCGCCCTGAAATGATGGGTTAGCAACCACCGCCGGCCATCACGACCCAGCCACGTGATGTTTCGTGGATGCTACCGTTCTTATCCTCCGTCGGAAGTTCGGGGCGAAAGCCATGCCAGAGGGCCTCAGAGAGGTCATTACAGCTCAAAGGAATGCTGACCAAAGGTTTGGCTTCCCACTGCATACCGTTCGATGAGCGGAAAATATCGCCCTTGAAGTTGGTGAAGTAAACGTATTCCCCTGAGGTGGAAGTTTGTAGCAGCGCCCAGTCTGAGGTCATTTCAGACCAAACCACCTGCCCGTCTTCTACGGTACCCATACCGTTCTGGCTGGCAATGAACAGCCGGTCGTGGTGCATTGCTAAAACATTGATGGAGGTCTTGTCTTCGTACATCCGCTCCCAGGTGTCACCATTGTCTTTGGAACGGAAGATTCCCGTTTCTGTCCCGGCAAGCAGGGCATCTTCGGTGTAGAGTAGGGTGCGGGCACAGCGCGTTACGTCCTTACTGGCTGGGCGCCAATACTTGCCGCCATCACTGCTGATGAAGGTGCCGTGCTGATAAGTACCAAGCGTCAACTTGTCCCCCTTCACGGCGAGCGAGGTAGGCAGGAAAAACTCAGCACCAAAGGGTAGTCCTTTACGAATAGACACCCAGGTATCAGTGTTAGCGGCCAGCAGGAAGACACCGTGCATGTGGGTACTCAGGTAAAGGTCACCGTTTTCCTCCGTGAGGTTACGGGGCTCGACGTCTTCGGGTAATCCCTTACTGAAATCATCCCAGGTATTCCCCTGATTCGTAGTCAGGAAAATTTTTGCCGTCGGGGCGGTAGTGGTGGCTTCCGGAGTATTGGTAAAGCTGAGCAGGCTGATAAGGAGCGAGAAGAAGAGCATACAGTTAATTTTACCGCAAGGTATCAGCAGTAGGTAGCTAAAGGTAGTACCTTTTGTAAAAGGATGTAAAAGCTTACAAATACAAAGGTGAAAGCCCCCATTGCAGTTGCGATGAGGGCTTTCTTTCCTGATTGTTGTCTGGTATTTAATGCATCCTGGGGTGATGGTTGCTTAGGGCATGCTTGGTCAGGAAGTGGAATAGTTTCTGCACGGCCTCCTCGACGAGGGCATCTTCTACCGTAAAAGGAGTGCCGTTGTAGAAGCGAGGATCAGTCCCTGATCCTGTCGGAGCCGTATGTTTTACGTCAATAGACTTCCGCCATTTTTCTGCGTGCAAGGCCCATTCGACTTTGTCTACCAATTCCGGTGGTTGGAACCATACGTTCCAGGCCAATACATTGCCTGGTGCCAGCATGTTGCCGGAGCCAATGTTGAAAATATTCATGACCATTTGGTTGAAGCCGTCAACAAAATTCGAGGTGGTGGGCAGTGGTCTGCCGATTTCCACTTCAAGGTTACCCACGCTCCAGGCTTCTGCGTCGTGGCGGGCGAAATCAGGAATCGGGAAGTCTTCAGTAGTTCCTTTGAGTAGGGGGAAGATTGGCTGGTCATCCTCTCCGGGCTTATGGGTGTAGAGCTCAATGGCGTTTGCCTTGCAATCGGGGAACGGCCACTCAACGGATAATGCCTCGAAAGCGATCCAGGCCATTTTTCCCAGTACGCTCTGATGGGCGTCCTTGCTGAACCAGATCTTCGGCTGCACTTTCATGTCGGCGTAGATCTCTTTGGTGTCTTCATTGACCCAGCCACGGTTTCCGGTAACGGTCACTTCAACGTTAAGTGTACCAAATCCTTTGATGTACATTCCTTGCTGTGGGCAAATGATGGAATAGACTTTTCCGGTGTTGGTGTACCCGAGACGGGAGACGTAAGGAGAAAACATCTGGTAACAACGAGAGGCTGGGACACCGGGCATGGTTTCCCAGCTGAACTCTGGCCACTGGACGCCTTGTTGGCGTTGTAACAGGTTGATGTGGGTCATATTTTGCTGCATAAGCAGCGATGACAGATCAGGGTTAGGGTAGGAGAAATTCGGATTAGAAGCTTCGAAGCCGCCGATCCAGCCGGGAGCGGGATCCTGGTGGTCATTTTGAGACATAATGCAATGTGACTATGGGTTAGGAAATCAATTACCCTAACTTAGGTGATGTGGCCGCACAACACAAATACTGATCCCTAAAACGGGTGTAAATACCTACTGAAATACTGGTTTACGGATGCACTTAGTCTGTCGGGCAATCCTTCTGCTGGAGGGATTGTCTTTGCAGTTGTTGGATGGGGCTCCCCTCCAGTTTTCCGCGGGTAAACGTTTGGAGTCAATACTATCGCAAGGTAAGAGCGGAGGTCGGCCAACGCGTTGTTTTGACCTGATGTAGTCGGAAAAAACCTCGTTTGATAACTCGAAGCATTTAAAAGGAGTAGACTTTGCGATCGTCCTGGGTTTGGATTAGCAGAAGCGTAAAAGTTTACCCCAGTTCTCTATCTTAGGCCAATGATACATACCCAGACTACTGACACGAGCGCCGAGCTATCGCTGCGGCGGGCTGATTGTAAACAGCTCAGGCTGAGGACGAGCTCGATGGCAGTGATCAGGCGCATCTTATCAGGTTGTCTATCCCTAATGCTGGTGACCATGTTACTAGCTTCGGAGGGGCAGCTAAATGCCCAGACTGTCTATGAGCTTTATCCGGAGGGGATACCCTGTGTAAATGACCGTGAGGATACGGAGGAGTTTCGACCGGATATCGGGCGGGTCATTACGGATGTCCATACGCCCAGCATGACGCATTATGCCCCGATCAACCGCGCCGCCAACGGCGCCGCGATCATGATCATCCCCGGAGGTGGCTACTGGGTGAATGCCTGGGATCTGGAGGGCGTGGACATCGGTCGCCGCTTCCTCTCGGAAGGCTACCACGTTTTTATTTTGAATTACCGACTACCCGGGCATGAAAGTAACCTTGATTGCAAAATCAGAGTGGCCCTTGACGATGCCAGAAGAGGGGTGCAAACCATCAGGATGATGGCAGATACCCTTGGCTATGCTAGCAACAAAGTAGCAGTAATGGGCTTTTCTGCTGGAGGACACCTGGCGGCCTCCGCAGCGGTACACCCCCTGCGCGCAGATAGTGCGCGTGCCCTGCCCGTGGAGCGATACTCCAGTCGACCTGACTTTAGCCTGCTCGTTTACCCCGTACTTATTATGGATGGAACCCCGGTTGGTCATCTTGGGTCCATGAAAGCTTTGTTGGGATCGGAGGAGGAGTATTACCCGCAAACCCGGGCCTACTATGATTTACCCATGCAGGCCCATCATAATGTCCCTCCGACTTTTCTGGTGCACGCAGAAGACGATAAGGCGGTACCATCCGAAAACAGCCTGCGCTACTACCAGGCTTTATCCGGCCATGGTGTCCCCGCCGAGCTACATGTTTTCCCTACAGGGGGACACGGCTTTGGAGCCGCCAGGGAACAAAAAGGATCTGTCCACAACTGGCTCGATCTCGCCGTGATCTGGTTGAACTGGGGCATGTAGGGCTGCCTAAAGGCAATGGGGGGATAGTATGATAAAGAAGGTAATCCCCAAATCCTGACCGGTTACCCTGGCAAAGCCAGTGTATACGCCGTCATTTGAAGTGTCGTGCCTTTCTTTTCGCGTCGTCTATTTTGTTGGAGCTTACACCCTTTCTACTGTTAGTCTTGCGCCAGTCAGCATTGCCTTAACGTTTCCTCAACACTCGATTCTGTCAGTGTAGTTATCTTAGCGCCATGAAAAAGATTACCCTGACCGCACTGTTGCTATTCAGTGCTATCACCACCATGTTTGCTCAGGAGGAAATAGATCGTTCCCTTCCTGAGTTCTCCATCTCGACCAACGATGTTGCCGGGCAAATGCACTTTCTGGCTTCAGATTTTCTCCAGGGCCGCCGTACCGGCAGCAATGGCAACGTTATTGCCGCAGAGTACATCGCCGCTCAACTACGGGCCTACGGTTACACCCCAATCAACGATGGAAGTTACTTTCAGACCGTGCCATTGGCGCAGACCTCTTCCCCAACCGCGGGAATGTTTAAGGCCGGCGATTTCAGCTTTACCCAGGGCAACGACCTGCTCATCATGAAAGGCCCTGAAGCAATGGCTGATGCGGACGTTGTTTTTGCTAACTACGGCTGGATAGATGAAGCCACCGGCCACAACGATTACGCCGACCTTAAGGTTAAGGGCAAGATTGTGATTACTCGTCCTGGCATCCCCGGCGATGCTGGTCAGAGCGGTATCTTCAAAGGCGTGCGCGAAAAGGCTGCGATTGCTGCTGAGCAGGGAGCCGTGGCTATTTTCGAACTCTACCTGCTGCCTTTCCCCTGGCAGAACTTTAAAGGATACTTTGGCGGTGAGCGTATGGGCCTCGACGGTGGTGATGGAGAAGCCATTCCTTACGGCTTCATCAAGACCGACGATGCCTTCTTGCCTGCGCTGCAGGAAAAGAAAAAAGGCCTCAAAGGCAGCATGTCCAGCAGCGGCATGGAGAAGACCATCATTGAGAGCATGAATGTTGGCGGTATCCTGGAAGGAACAGATCCAGAGCTCAAAGACGAGTACATGATCATGACGGCCCACTTCGACCACGTAGGTGTTGGCAAGCAAGGAGGCGGACAGTACACCGCTCAGGATAGCATCTTCAACGGTGCGCGGGATAATGCATTTGGTACCATTTCCCTGCTTCAGGCAGCGAAAGCTTTCAGTGAGCGGCCTACCCGCCGGTCTATCATCATTCTCGCCGTTACTGGCGAGGAAATGGGACTGCTGGGAAGCAAGTACTACGCTGAGAACCCACTTGTGCCCCTCGATAAGACCATCTTTAACTTTAATACTGACGGTGGCGGTTACAACGATACCGGAGCAATTTCTCTGATCGGTTCTAACCGCACGGGTATTGATCCGCAGGTAGCGGCTGCGGCAAGTGCTTTCGACCTGAAGGTGATCTCTGACCCAGCTCCTGAACAGGGGCTTTACGATCGGTCTGACAACGTAAGCTTCTCCGCCAAAGGGATCCCTTCTCTGAGCTTCAGCCCGGGAATGACTGATTTCGACGACACCATCATGAAGTACTACCACCAGGTAACGGATAACCCTGAGACGATCGATATGGATTACCTCAGACTATACTGCCAGTCATTCACGCTAGCCGCCCGCTTGATCGCCGACCGTGACACACGTCCTTTCTGGGCAGAAGGAGACAAGTACGAAGACGTAGGTAAAAAACTGTACAACAAGAAGTAGGAATAAGGAGCTAAGAGCTAGGAACTACTCCAATGTCCGCCTAGCTCCTAGCTCCTATCTCTTAACTCCAAGCTTCCAGCTCCTAAAGCATGAAACCTTATTACTCCTACCAGGATATTCTCGCCCTCGATTTTCCGCCGATCATCGTGTATGCGGTTCCCGTGATGGTGACTTTAACCGTGCTGGAATGGTTTCTACGCCGCAGGGAATATCGCCATGAGTTGGCCGAGCTTACAGCGAAGGGGGAAGATCCGGAGATTGCCGACAAGCACAAATACGATGTCAAAGACGGTATGGCTGCTGCAGGCGTCGGTATCGGTAATCTGGTAAGTACGGCGCTGGTAAAAGCGCTAACTTTTGGTTGTATTCTCTTTTTTTACAACCTCACCCCGCTTTATGTCCCGGTGACCTGGTGGAGCTTTGCCCTCTGCTTCATCGTGGTTGATTTTTGTCGTTACTGGGCGCATAAAGTAGCCCACGAACAACGTTTCTGGTGGGCTACTCACGTGACGCACCACAGTTCAGAGCAATACAACTTTAGTGTCTCCTTCCGCCTTAGCTGGACGCAGCACATCAAAGTAATCTTTTTTATCCCGGCTGCCCTCCTTGGCTTTGATCCCTTCGTTTTCTTCATTTGTATGCAGGTTGGGGTGCTGTACCAATTTTGGATCCACACCGAAATGATCGGTAAACTCTGGGCTCCAATTGAATACATCTTCGTGACCCCCAGCCACCATCGGGTGCACCACGCTACGGAGGAGAAGTACCTGGATAAAAATTACGGCTCAACCTTCATTATCTGGGACCGCATTTTCGGCACCTTTGCCGAAGAAGAAGAAACTCCGAATTACGGTATTCTCAAGCCGGTCAACAGCTACAACCCGGTTACCTTGGTCTTTCACGAGCACATTGACCTGCTACGGGATATGATGGAGTATCGGCACCCAAAAGCCTGGTGGCGTATTCTCTTTGGCGGACCGGGAATGACCCTCGATAAGGAAAAGTACTACGGCTTCTACCGCAATAACAATACGGGCGCGGACGCAGGTGCCGGCCAGGGCACAGAAGCAATGTCAGACCACACTGATGGCAAGGCAATGGTTTGATCACCACAACATTTTACGGTAGCAGACCATTCTAAGAGCGTAGCCTGAAAAGCTTTTAACCCTCAAGCCGCTTACCGTGCCAAATTTCTCTCGTTCTTTCTATCTCCTTCTTTGTCTCTTAGGCTGCCCTCTTCTGCTGGCGGCCCAATCTTCTGTCGAAGAGTTTGAGCTCGGCGGCTACGCACGCATCCTCGATGAGGATTGTATCCGCCTGACGCCCGACGAGCAGTTCACCAGCGGCTCCGCCTGGTATGAGGAGGCGATTGACCTGAGTCAGCCTTTCGAGCTCACGGTTTGCCTGGTGCTAGGGGCTAACGACAGCCTTGGTGCTGATGGCATTGGCTTCGTATTTCATCCTACGATGCGGACCGGATACCGGGGCGAAGGGATGGGTTTTGCGGGTTTGTATCCCTCGCTGGGCATTGAGTTTGATACCTACCAGAATTACCATTTGGCAGACCCGCCAGCCGACCATCTGGCCATCAACGTAAACGGACAACCCCATCACTACGCCAGCCTTGTTGGTCCGGTCGACCTGCCCAACCTGGAAGATGGCAGCAAGCACTTGCTTTGGATCAAATGGGACCCATTTGATAATTCTTTACTGATCCACCTGGATGGAAAGGAAAGGGCCTCCATGAAGCTGGACCTGATTAATCGCGTCTTTCAGGGGAACCCCCGTGTTTTCTGGGGAGTAACTGCGGCCACCGGCCGAAAAACGAACTACCACGATATCTGCATCAAGAAGTTGGTCTTTGCGGCCGCGGATAAATAGCCGATAGCGCCTAAGCGCTTAACATTTAGGCCCCAAAACAACAAAGCCCCGTCCAGATTCCTGAACGGGGCTTTTGTTTGTGGGTGAAAGACCGGTCTCGAACCGGCGACCTCCGGAATCACAATCCGGCGCTCTAACCAACTGAGCTACAATCACCATTTTCGCTAAGCGGTTGCAAAGATAGTTTTTTTTTGATTTTCACTAAAGTTTTTTAAAAATTATAATTGATAAATC
>CAZTTF010000136.1:0-16863 GCA_964616365.1 uncultured Lewinella sp.
CAATGGCTGCCTCCGTCGTCTTCGTCTGGGCTGGGGTGCTTTCGCCGTACAAATAGGCGATCATGTCAATTTGAGTAGAGGTTTGCGGCATAATCGAAATTTAAAGGGTTGATGATTGAAAGCAGCTGCTAACCGTAGAAGGGATACCGTTTATCCCGATAATGTGGTTTCTGGGGTAGCACTGCATAAGATAAGGTTTTAATCTTTACGGGACCAGGTTTGAGTACGATAAAGGCCCGACCAGTGCTTTCCACGGATGAATAGTTTGTCAGGGTCTTCATCAAACCAGGAGATGAGGCGATATTCAGCTCCCTTTTCGGGGTCGAGAATGGTTCCACCATTCCACTCATCCCCGTCCTTTTCCAGATTTTTAATAATGACCAGCCCCAGAATAGGCTGGTTTTTTTGCTTGCCACTGCATTTGGTGCATTTGGCATCTTTGTTGTCAACCAATATTTCAGCAATACGTCCAAAATACTTACCGTCCTGTTCGTAAATCTCGACTACAGATTTTACCTCGCCGGTTTCATCGTCGTGCGTTTGCCACATGCCCTCGGGGCTCTCGCTTCGCTGCGCAAAAAGAGAAAGGGAAAGTACCGCAATGAAAAACAGGATAGTGTAACGTTTATTCATCTAGCTCAAATATGGAAGGATAACGCTCCAGCGCTTCCGTTTCGTGTTTTCAATAATGTTAAAGCCCAATTTTTCGCAGATCAGGAGTACAGGAACGTCAGGTGAAGGGGGCAGCAAAATTTAGGGGCGCGGACGCGGGTGCCATGTGGAAAGAGCGCTGGGCTATCTATACCATGATGTACCCTCGTTACACTCAAACCGTATTTTTTGTCGATGTAGAGTGAGCGAGGCAAAGTTTAATCGGGACAAAGCTTTTCCAGTACAGTATTCTTAGGTTCTTAATGTCAGATTAACACTAAGTACTGTTATCCAATCTTGATTTAACAAACGGACGTGAAATCCTAAACCATACTTAAAGTGATTCATAGGGTCGCTTGGGGTATTTGCTAGCAACTTTGCAACAGAAAATAACCTCGTTGTATGCAAATCAGATTTACACTTTTCCTATTAACGCTAGTTAGCTGGGCAACGGCTACTGCGCAAACGATTACTATTCGGGATGCTGACCTGGAAGGTAATACTACTTACACCTGGACGAACGATAACGAATACATCCTTGACGGCCTGGTTTATCTTGAAGCAGGAGGCATACTCAATATTGAGCCTGGGACTGTCATTCGTGGCGCGGCCACTGCAACTACCGGAGACAATACTTCCGCATTGATCATTACTCGTGGAGCACAGATCTTCGCTCGCGGAGCTGCGAATAATCCAATTGTTTTTACTGCTGAGGACGATGACCTTTCTGATAGCGGTGATTTCATTGCTCAGGATCGCGGTGAATGGGGCGGTCTGATCATCCTTGGAAATGCAACCATTGCCCGCCCTGGCGGTGAGGATGGCATTGAGGGAATTGATGCCGACGAAACGCGTGCCCGTTTCGGTGGTGGAGAAACGCCCGACGATACTGACAACTCCGGAGTACTAACCTACGTCTCTATCCGGCACGGTGGCGCTCAGCTGTCAACCGACAATGAAATTAACGGCCTTACCCTGGGTGGAGTAGGTTCTGGTACCCACATTGACTACATCGAAGTCTTTGCTAATGAAGATGACGGTATTGAATGGTTCGGAGGTACTGTTTCGGTAAAGCACGCTTCGGTTGCCTTTTGCGGTGACGATGGCTTCGACTACGATTATGGCTGGCGCGGTAATGGTCAGTTCTTTTTTGCGATTCAGGAGCCCGGCACGGGTACCGGCCGCAGTGGCGAGCACGACGGTGCTAACCCTGATGGCCAGGCACCTTTCAGCCAGCCAACGATTTACAATGCAACTTACATTGGAATTGGTAACGGTGCTACTGCATCCGGTGGTGATGCTAACCGTGCTATTCCGCTCTCTCTGATGCTACGCGATAACGCTGGCGGCTTTTACAACAATTCCATCTTCACCGGCTTTAATGGAGCCGCTGTTGCTATTGAAGATATCCCCGATAACGATGTTGATGCATTTGCGCGATTCATGGCAGGAGACTTGGCATTCAACGGTAATATTTTTGAAGACTTTGGCGCAGGTACTACGCCTGCGGACCTCTTTATGGCGCTGACTCCCGGAGAGGATGTTGTTGGTGCTTCTTCAGCTACCGTAGCAAATATGATTGCGACCGATAATACCCTTGGTAGTACCGGGATCGCTAGTATCTCACGGACGGATGACGGTGGCCTGGACCCACGGATCAATGCTGGCGGTGCCGCGCTGAGCGGCGGCATTCCTGCGACCGATGATTACTTTGATGTCGTCGGCTACCGCGGCGCTTTCGATAATCAAACCAACTGGCTTGAGGGCTGGACGGCACTCTCGGCATACGGATATCTCGGTGACCGGGTTGTAACCGGTAGCACTTCAGATTGTACCGTGATTCGCGACGCTGACCTTGTGGGTGGTGAAACTTACAATTGGAACGGTGGCTGTTACTTGATCGATGGTCTGGTGTATCTCGAAGCTGATGCAACCCTCAATATTGCTGCCGGAACAGTTATCCGTGGCGCATTCGACGTGACTACCGGTGATAATACCTCGGCCCTGATTGTTACCCGGGATGCTACTATTAATGCTATCGGTACCGCTTCTGCGCCTATTATTTTCACCGCTGAAGACGACGACCTTACCGACGGAGGTGACTTTACGGCTGAAGATCGCGGAGAGTGGGGAGGTCTGATTGTCCTGGGTAACGCTACCATCGCCCGCCCTGGAGGTGAAGATGGTATTGAAGGCATTGACGCTGACGAGGAGCGTGCCCGCTTTGGTGGCGGAATGACTCCTGACGACACGGAGAGCTCTGGCATCCTGACTTATGTTTCTATCCGCCATGGCGGTGCCCAGCTGTCAACAGATAACGAAATCAATGGCCTTACCCTTGGTGGAGTAGGCTCTGGTACAATTGTTGACTACGTCGAGGTGTTCGCAAACGAAGACGACGGCATTGAGTTCTTTGGCGGTACCGTCAAGGTCGACCACGCCGCAGTAGCTTTTTGCGGCGATGATGGCTTTGATTACGATTACGGCTGGCGTGGTGGTGGTCAGTTCTGGTATGCGCTGCAGGGCCCCGGAACGGCGACTGGTCGTTCCGGAGAGCATGATGGTGCCAGCCCCGACGGACAGGCGCCCTTCAGCCAACCTACTATCTACAATGCTACTTACGTAGGCATTGGTAACGGACAAACAGCAAGTGGTGGTGATGCCAACCGCGCACTTCCCCTCTCTGTTCTTTTCCGGGATAACGCCGGAGGCTATTACCGTAATTCTGTTTTTACTGATTTCAATGGCGCAGCCATTGCCATCGAAGACCGAGACGATACGGACGTGGATGCTTGGTCTCGCTATCTCCAGGATGACCTGAGCCTAAGCGACAACATATTCTTCAACTTTGGTGCAGGAACGTCATTTAGCGACCTTTTTGTCGTAGTTGACCAAGGCGAAGAAGTGGTAGGGACGCAATCGAACATTTTTGCTGCAGAAATGCTGGAAGACAACAACCGGATTGTCGATCCTTCCCTGATCGATATGGACCGTGATGCTGACGGAGGTAGCTTGGACCCACGCCCAAATAACTTCGGTCTTGCTGCTCAGGACGCTCCTGCTGCCGTCGATGGCTTCGAGACCGTGAAGTACTTCGGTGCTTTCGCTCCCGGCAGCAACAATGGTAACTCCAATGCCAACTGGCTGACCGGTTGGTCTGCTCTGGAGACAACTGACATCATCCTGAACGGAACAACAAGTACTGGAAATGTTGCCATAAACGGTATGACTTTCAATGCCCCGGCTCCTAACCCAACGAGTGGTTTGACTCAGATCAGTTTCGATTTGCCGAGTAATACCTCGGTTAATATTACCATCACGGACTTAATGGGACGTCCGGTCGCGCAAATGCAGAAAAACTACCCTGCTGGTTTGCAGACAGAAGCATTTGATGCCTCTAATTTGCCATCAGGAACTTACCTCATCATTCTGGATGCGCAAGGTAGCCGGATGCTACAGAAACTTGTGGTAAATAAATAAATGTGACTCCCAACATGACTCCATCATGCTATGAAGGAGTTTGGAACCAGCGGTCGGTGGAATCCGGCCGCTGGTTCTGCTTTTGGGGAGTGTGAAGCTAAAGAACTCTCGGGGAGAAAGGCGAGGGGGCTACCCCAAGTAATGGCTAGTTAGTGTTCAACCGACACTATCCCGTGTTGGAAGGCTTAACGCAGAGTTTACGTTGCTAATTTATCCTTTACACGACACCTGCGGCCGCGCCCCAAAACGGGCACAAATCCCCCAAAACAGTGGTTTACGGCGGCATAAGCTTAACCATAACATAACCTGAGGAAAATCAACGCAACTGCTGGATCACCCGACCTTTGCGCTATCTAGTGCAAAACAAATTTAACTACTCATCAGTATGCTCAAGCATATTTTTCTTTCTGCCGTTGCGTTGTTGGTAACAACTGCGGCATTCGCGCAAAAAGGTGCCATCACCGGCACCGTTTACGATCAGGATGGCTTCCCAATGTTGGGCGCCAACGTCGTAATTCAGGGTACCTCTATCGGTACAACCACTGACTTCGTTGAAGGCAAGTATCAGTTTCAGGCAGACCCTGGAACCTATGTGATTGTTGCCTCCTACGTTGGGTTCGGAGAAATGGTAATTCCTGATGTTGTCATTGAAGCTAACGAGACGACTGTTCTGGACATTAACTTCTCCGATGAATCCGGAGGCGTGGACCTTGCAGAGCTGGGAGTAGAGGTTACTGCCAAAGCAATTGAACGCGGCGAGATCGCAGTTATGAAACTTCGACAGAATGACATCAACGCCAAAGACCTTATTTCACAGCAGGAGATCAGAAGTCTGGGAGCAGGTACTGCTGCTGCGGCACTGACCAAAGTGACGGGTACAACGGTAGTTGACGGCAAGTACGTTTACGTGCGTGGTTTGGGAGATCGTTACTCTGCCACTACCATCAACGGTTTGCGTCTGCCCAGCATCGACCCTTACCGGAACAGTGCTCAGTTAGACCTGATCCCAACGAGCATTCTCGATAATATTTCAGCCTCAAAGACCTTTACGCCGGACCTCCCCGGTGATTTTACCGGTGGTAGTGTTGACATCAAGATCAAGGCCTTACCCGAGCGTTTTACCTGGGGTGTGTCTCTGTCGGGAGGCTACAATGGCCAATCCAATCTGCGCGACGACTTTGTTACTTATAACGCAGGCGGTAACATCGGTTTGGGCTACAACGATGGGACGCTGGACCGTCCGGCCAGCCTGCAGCGCTATGCTGACAGTGAGCTTGACGTATTCTCTGGTAATGCTGGTCGTCGTGCCCGCCGGGATGATGACCTCGCCGGAGCACTCGACGAAGTAGCCAACGAGTTTGGTAACCCCTTCAACCTGGCGAATAAGGATGCTGGACTGGATTACAGCTTTAGCGCCAACATCGGTAATCAATTCAACATCGGAACTATGCCCGTTGGCGTTTTTGCCACGGTAAGTGCAAGCCAGGAATTTGACCAGTACAACAACGGTGTGCGGGGCAACTTCGTAAACCCGGGTGACGGTGGTCCGTTGCAGGAGGTTTTTGACGTACGTGACGATCGTAGCACCCAGGCTGGAAAGGTTGGTGGTATGCTTGGCCTGAGTTTCAAGCCAGGAACATCTAATGAGATCACCCTGTATGGCTTGTACAGCCACCAGGGATTCACTGAGGGGCGCGTACTTGAAGGTTCTAATGAGAACAAGGGCGCCAGTGGTGAGCCCGATAACTTCTACCGTTCGCAGGCATCTACCTTCCTGGAGCGGGAGTTGATCAACTATGTTGCTCAGGGCGAGCACGTCCTTACCGGATTGGGGAACGTCAAGATTGAGTGGACGGCTAACTACGTGGACAGCGAGCAAAATGAGCCTGACCTCCGCTTCGCAGAATACATCCGCCAGGGGGATCATTTCATTATTGACCCTTCTCAGTTTTCACGTCCCAGCCGTTTCTGGCGTGAATTGTCGGACAATTCCTACCAGGGTAAATTAGACATTACTGTTCCTTTTCTGCAAGAAAAGAGCCGGGCTAACAACATCAAATTCGGAGGTTTATACCAGACTAAAGAGCGTGCCTTCAATGAGAATATCTTCGCCTACGAAAACCGTAGTGGTATTTCTTTCAGCGAGGCCGGCGGTGATTTCAATACCTGGTTAGGACCTGACAACCTCGGCATTATTGGTGGCGAGCCTGGCCGCAACCAGATTGGTGTATTTGCCTTCGATAACTCGAACCTGGCGAACAGCTACGATGGTACTTTCGACGTTGCTGCAGCTTACGGAATGATCACTTATGAGTTGAGCCCGAAACTGAAAGTAGTAACTGGTTTGCGTGCAGAACAGACTACTATTCTGGTGGAAAGTGCAGTTGTGGGCAATGAAATTGCCATGGCTGAAGCAGGTATGCGCGAAGTTGACCAGGACCGTATTGACGACAATACGGCAAACATCGACGAGACGAACTTCATGCCTGCCCTCAATCTGATTTTTAAGGCCAAGGAGAATGCTAATCTCCGTCTTGGTTTCTCTCAGACTATCGCCCGCCCGAATATGCGTGAAGTAGCGCCTTTCGGTAGCTTCGGATTCCTGGGTGAGCCTACCGTATTCGGTAACCCCAACCTGGAGTTGACCAATATCGACAACTATGATCTTCGCTATGAGATCTTTCCTAATCCGGGAGAAGTCGTCGCCTTCAGCGCTTTCTATAAGCAATTTACCAACCCCATCGTAACGACTTTCCGTCTGTCCGGAGAGCAGCAGTTCACCTGGACGAACTCTGAGAGAGCTGATCTCTATGGTGTGGAACTCGAGGTACGCAAGTCACTCGCTTTCCTGGGCGAAACTTTCCAAAACTTTACCCTGAGCAGCAACTTGGCGATCATTCAGTCCAGCCAGCAGATTGACGCGCGTGAGGTAGAACTTGGTCAGGAAGTTGACCCTGACTTTAGCGGCGAGCGGGTATTTAACGGACAGTCTGACTTCGTAGCCAATGCCAACCTTTCTTTCCGGACTCCTGAGTCGGGATGGGATGCTATTCTGGCCTATAACTACTTCAGCGATCGCCTGCAGTCCATCGGGGCCGTTGGTTCTCCTGACATTTTTGAGCAGGGTCGTGGTCAGTTAGACCTCTCTGTTTCTAAGCAGATCAACAATTTCAAAGTAAGCTTCCGGGCACGTAACCTGATCAATCCTGATTACAAGACTTTCAGTGAGTTCCAGGGGCAAGAATATATCTTCAGCCGTTTTACCCGCGGTCGCGATATTTCTCTTGGTCTCAGTTACAGCTTCTAAGACTTTGCACTAGATTACCAATGTAATCTTTCGGCGCCTCTCACTTGCGTGAGGGGCGCTTTGGTTTATGCCTATAAGCCGTTTTACGAGTTATACCATAGTTGAAGCAGCCTGGGGCTTTCTCACTTACTATCGCAGCTTTTACTTCTGTTATAAAGCCATGCCTAATTTAAGGCTTCGTCTACGTTTTGTTCCTCACCAGAAACCACACTTATGGCACGCTAGTTGTCTCAAACCATAGTGTCTTAGGCATAGCGTGAGATTTCTGTAGGTTCAGCTCGAACTATAAGCGTTGCCATGTCTAATTTGAGAAAGTTCTGGCGAATTTCGCGCTACCCCTTTCCCTAAGGCGTAACCACCTAAATTATAAAATACAGCCCCGATTAATGGTGTTTCGCATAGCTCATTGGGAGGGAGCTCTCCCAATGAGCTGTACGGCCGCGAATTAGAGTACAAGCGATTAAGGCTAATCGGGGAGCACTAATTCAACATAGACCGGAAAGTGATCAGAACCAATATCTCCCATGCGTTGCAGGGTATTGAGCTGGAATTCCTTGGTGACTAGCACGTGGTCGAGGGGCCAGCGCATCAGCCAGTTTTTAGCGTTAAAAGTGCTATAAATACCTCGGCCGACGCGGACGTCGTCCAATAAATTCTCAGTGCCAGTTAAGAGGTCGGTAAATCCCCAAACAACATCGTTAAAGTCACCCATCACAATGTTAGGCAACTTACTTTCCTTCACCTTTTTTCCGATGTTTAGCATCGCGTACTCACGTTGTCCTTCGTTGTCTGGAAGGCGTTTAAATTCGCGGGGAGGTACAGGGTGCACAGTCTGCAATCTTACTTGTCTCCCATTTTTAAGTCGTACGGTAGCTTCAAAAGAAGGCACGTCTTCATTATTGATTTCATTTATCTCAATATCTGATAGGGGAAACTTGCTATAAAGCGCCATGCCGTAGGTAACATCATTGGGTTGAACCTCACGGTGCGGATACTTTTCTAAGACTGGGGTTAACTTCTCAATCCACCAATTGTCTACTTCCATCAAGAGTACCAGATCAGCCTCTTTGCTTTCGATTTGTTGCTGTACGGCCTCAAACGCTCGATTTTTCATTAAGACATTCGCTAAGTAGATACTTACCTGATCGTCTGCAGCGTGGCTACTGTTTGCACTGGGTACCTGTTCCGGATACAGCGGAGTATAGTGAACGAGGTAAAAGCCGTTGATGACCAGTCCGCCGAGCAAGCCTAATGTTAGCGCATAGTTGTACCAGCGCCAACGTTTTGTCAAAAGCAAAAATGCCGGTAACACTACCAACGATAAGATGAAGAACTGAAGCCGGGCAAAGTCCAGCATCTTCATGAAGTTACTAGGCGTGTTACGAAAAATGGAAAGTACCGATAAGACCATGAGAATGAAGGCCAGAACAGATAGTATTCCGTAAATGATTTTGCGAGCAGACGGCATGGGCTTTTCGTTGTAACCGCATGCAGGTACATAGTGTTGGTTCTTCGGGTTGAAAATAAGTAACGGCCCCAAAGTGATACCCTGGTGAGCAGTGTGGTAATGATACGCGAACGCGTCTGCGAGTAGCGTTAGAGAGGAAGATGGGCAATATTGGCTCTTGTCTAATTGTTGGGTGTGGAATATGTTGGGTGACAAGCCACAACCTCTACCACCCGTGCCGCTAATTTTGCCGTTACACCGTCCTGGTCGTAGGTTGGATTATACTCAGCTATGTCAACGCTGAGCACCTTGCCGGAGGCAAGGATCTGCTTAAACACCGGGAAGAAAAACTCCGGTGAGAAGCCAACGGGAGAAGGCGCGCTTACCCCGGGGGCGTAAGCCGAGGAGAATCCATCGAGGTCCACCGTCAGGTAGAGGTAGTCTACGCGATCAAGGAATCCGTGTAACAGGTGTAGAATGCTGGAGACGTTTGTAGGCGTACAAGCATCGTGGGTGATACAGTCTACGCCAAGCTGTTCCGCTGCGCGGAACAAAGAGGGAGGGTTGGCAGCCTTTTGGATGCCGAGGGCGAAGTACGCTGTTGTGTCTCCGTGAAAAGTCATGATCTGACGAAAGGGGGTTCCGGAGGTGCTGCCATTTATGAAGGGCCGAAGGTCGAAGTGCGCATCGAAGTTCAGGATGCCGATTTTCTTCTTGCCCGCGGTGAACTTGTGGAGCCCCAGGAAATGGGCGTAGGCAATGTCGTGTCCACCACCGAGTGCAATAGGCGTGATGCCTCGTTCCAGGAGCCGATGAATGGCGTTCCCAAAGGCCATTTGGGTAGCTTCCAGCTTGCCATCCGGGCAGATAAAATGCCCGGCATCGGCGACGGAGGTGCCGTTCAGATGATTGGCCAAACCACCTAGTTTCTTGGTTATCGCGTTTGCACCTGCGGCCGCGCCCATCCTGCCCTGATTGCGACGGACGCCCTCATCAACAGCGTAGCCTAGTATCGCATAATCTGCCGTGGGCCAGCTTCTCTCAGGCGCCGACATGTCCAGCATCTTGACGGTCTGGTACCAATAGTCCGGAGGTGTTCCCGGCGGGGTGCTGCGACCAGTCCAGTTGGATGGGGTGGGGGGAATGTAGTTCATTGGTAATTGGTTAGGAGGATTCAACTCCTGTTGTCAAGCATTTCACTTCTCCGCTGAGGAAATACCAGCCGGACAAAAGTTCATCCGATGTTTCGGCTCATCTAGCGGATGATTTCGCCGGATAAAAGTACTCGATCTACAACCGGCATGCCAAAGTTATAGGGAATAGCACCGAAGGAGGGAAGCCGCTTGGTGACGATCAAATTGGCCAATTTGCCAACAGTGATGGAGCCTACCTGGTCCTCCAGGCCCATCGCGTAAGCACCATTGAGCGTGGCGGCGTTGATCGCTTCTTCCGGAAGCATTTGCATCTGGGTGCTAGCCATGGATACGGCAAGATTCATGTTTCCTGAAGGGGCAGAGCCAGGGTTGTAGTCGGTAGCAATTGCCAGTGGCAGGCCAGCATCAATCATGCGCCGGGCGGGGGTGTAGGGAATGCCCAGGAAGAACGAACACCCAGGAAGGGCGACAGGCATAGTGGCTGAACCTCGCAGCGCAGTAATATCATCCGCGTCTAGTTCTTCAAGGTGATCTACGGAGCGGGCACCGTGATTTACGGCAGCGGTGACGCCGCCGAGTACCGTAAACTGATTGACGTGAATCTTTGCCGGCAGTCCGTATTGCTGGCCGGCGGCCATGAGCAGTTCCGTATCCGAAACAGAGAAGTACCCTTGTTCACAAAAGACGTCAATGTAGTCAGCGAGCCCCTCCCGGGCAATTTGAGGCAGGAGTTCCTCCGTGAGCAGCTTCAGGTAACCTTCTTTGTCTTCTTTGAAGGACTCTGGTAATGCGTGTGCACCCAGGAATGTCGCCCGTACGGGTAACTGGTATTCCTCCCGCAGGCGGCGGATCACCCGTAGCATTTTTAGCTCTCCTGCTACCGTCAGGCCGTAGCCGGATTTGATCTCGATGGCACCGGTGCCGAGAGAGATGAGTGTCTCTAGTCGGGCTCTGCTCTGTTGGTAGAGTGCTTCCTCCGGCGTGTCGTTCAGCCGGCGGGCAGAGTTGAGAATACCGCCGCCTGCGGCGGCGATCTCAGCGTAACTCTTGCCCTTTAGCCTGGCTACCCACTCATGCGATCGGTCTCCAGCATAAACAAGGTGGGTGTGACTGTCGCACCACGCTGGCAACACAATTTTTCCGCTGCAGTCCAGGGTCTCTCCGAGGTAGTCGGAAGGGAATTGATCCATCGTCCCGTATGCTGCAATCCGACCCTCCTCAAGAAGGAGATAGGCGTTCTCTATTACCGGGAGCGTTGCCATGTCACTACCCGCAATAAAGCGGGTGCCGGCGGGCCGGACTTGAAGGAGTTGGTGGATGTTGGTTAGTAGCAAGGTAGATTTACAATTTACGGTTGAGGATTTAGGATTCAGGATTTTGCTGTGTGAGGGAGGTGTTGGGGGATTTACAATTTACGGTTGAGGATTTCGGATTCAGGATTATGCTGTGTGGGGGAGGTGTTGGGGGATTTACGATTTAGGATTTGTTAGAACCTTGTAATTGTTTTTAAATTTTAAATAAAAAATATTTTGTTTTTTTAATTTAAAAGCAGTAGGTTTAGCAAAAACAGCAGTATGAATGCCAATGAGTTAGAAGAAAGATTGATTAGTTATGCCGTAAGAGTGAGCAGGTTATGCCGTAACCTTCCAGTATCACGATACGTTGATGCACGGCATGTAGCCAATCAGTTATTAAGAGCAGGAACTCATCCTGGTTTTCACTATCCCGAAGCGCGGGCGGCAGAGTCTGCGAAGGACTTTCATCACAAGATTAAGGTTTTACTGAAGGAGTTGCGGGAATCACGAGCAGAACTGGTTTACATTGATCGTATGCAATATTTCGAGGCGGGTAAGGTAGACCCGTTGATTGCTGAATCATCGGAACTAATCGCCATCTTCTTAGCTACGGCACGCTCGTTGGCGAAGAAGAATGAGAGCGGTAAGGCTGCTTAGTGTTTTGCCATATTGAGATGGAGAGTTCCTGTCAGGTGTAAATCCTGAATTCGAAATCCTCATTTGTAAATGGTAAATAAGTCTTCCTCCACCAGGTTCGGCAGCGTCACCACCAAGTTCGGTGTTCGTTCCATCTCACGCTTGATGGCGAAGATGGCTTCTTCATTGCGCGCCCAGGAGCGGCGTGCGATGCCGTTGTTTACATCGAAGAACAGCATGTTTCGCAGACGCTGTTCTGCTTCCGGACTACCGTCCAGCAGCAGACCGAAACCACCGTTAATGACTTCTCCCCAGCCAACGCCGCCACCATTATGGATGGAGACCCAGCTCGCTCCGCGGAAGCTGTCTCCGATGACGTTGTGGATCGCCATGTCTGCGGTAAAGCGACTACCATCGTAGATGTTGGAGGTTTCGCGGTAGGGGCTGTCCGTACCGCTTACATCATGGTGGTCACGTCCGAGTACGACGGGGCCTAGTTGGCCCGCAGCAATGGCTCGGTTGAAGGCAATGGCAATTTCCATGCGTCCCTGCGCATCGGCGTAAAGGATTCGGGCCTGAGAACCAACGACTAATTGGTGAGCTTCGGCTTCTTTGATCCAGGTAATGTTGTCTTGTAGCTGCTGGGCGATTTCGGAGGGCGCGGTACGCAGGATGCCTTGGAGCGTATCGAGAGCAATGCGGTCAGTTAGCCGGAGGTCCTCCGGTCGGCCCGAGGTGCAAACCCAGCGGAAGGGACCAAAACCGTAGTCGAAGCACATGGGCCCCAGAATGTCCTGGACATAAGATGGGTAGCGGAAGGCGGTACTGTTGTCGGCCATAACTTCGGCTCCGGCGCGGGAGGCCTCGAGGAGGAAGGCGTTGCCATAATCGAAGAAGTAAGTTCCCCGTTCAGTGTGGGCGTTGACCGCCGCCGCGTGGCGGCGGAGGCTGGCCTTGACTAACTCCCGGAACTGTTCCGGTTCCTCCCGAATCATCCGGTTAGCCTCATCAAAGGATACACCGGCAGGGTAGTAGCCTCCGGACCAGGGATTGTGCAGCGACGTCTGGTCGGAACCTACGTGTACATAGATGTCCTCAGCCAGGAAGCGCTCCCATACATCAATGACGTTACCGAGGTAGGCAATGGACACTGCTTTTTTACCGTCCATGGCATCCCGCGTCCGCGCCACCAAGTCATCAAGATTTTCTACGAGTTCATCTACCCATCCCTGCTCGTGTCGTTTTCTTGCTGCTGCGGGATTAACCTCCGCACAGATCGTGATGCAGCCCGCGATATTGCCTGCTTTAGGCTGCGCGCCACTCATACCACCAAGACCTGCGGTGAGAAAAATCTTACCTGCTATAGTTTCTGGTTGCTTGAGAATTTTACGAAAGGCATTCATCACCGTAATGGTCGTGCCATGCACGATCCCCTGAGGACCGATATACATGAAGCTACCTGCCGTCATCTGCCCGTACTGCGTAACTCCGAGCGCATTGAATTTTTCCCAGTCATCCGGCTGGCTGTAGTTTGGGATCATCATCCCGTTAGTCACCACTACCCGGGGAGCAGAAGGAGAAGATGGGAATAGCCCCATGGGGTGTCCCGAATAAAGATGCAGCGTTTGTTTATCGGTCATCTCACTGAGGTACCTCATCGTAATGAGGTATTGCGCCCAGTTCTGAAAAACAGAACCATTCCCACCGTAAGTGATCAATTCCTCAGGATGCTGAGCTACTGCAGGGTCCAGGTTGTTCTGAATCATCAGCATAATAGCCCGGGCCTGTGTAGACTTGCCGGGGTAGTCACTGATCGGTCGGGCATACATCGGGTATGCTGGCTTGAACCGGTGCATGTAGATACGACCATATTTTTCCAACTCCTGCCGGAACTCAGGTAACAGTTCAGGATGCCATGCGGCCGGGAAGTAGCGGAGCGCATTGCTTAGTGCGAGCTTTTTTTCCTCATCCGTCAGGATATCCTTGCGACGGGGAGCGCGGTTCGCTTCCGGTGACGGAACACGATGGGGAGGCAGACTTGATGGAATGCCTTGTGCAATAAGTTGCTGGAAATTATTGTCGGTGTGTAGCGCTGCTTTAATCATAATTATCTTGGTTGTTTGCCCTCCAATCGGTTATCAGATATTGCTCTTGGATTTTCTTTAGAACGTTACTTTAAACTTTCGTTCCCGAACCATTTTGACCATGGCCGCGATGTCATCTTTTAATAAACGATCATCAGTGAGTTTAGGGACTACGGAACGAATCAAGGCGTGGTTTTCTTCCAAAATCGGAGAGAAGCGTAAAGGCCGGCGAAACTCCATTGCCTGAGCTGCATACATCAGTTCAATAGCCAGGATCTTTTCGAGGTTGCCAAGAATCTGATTGAAGCGGCGGCCGGAAATGCTGCCCATCGAGACGTGATCCTCTTGTCCAAGAGAAGTGGGTACACTATCTGCTGAGGGAGGAAAACAGAGTGATTTGTTTTCAGTAACCAGTGCTGCGGTGGTGTATTGAGGAATCATGAAGCCCGAGTTGAGTCCTCCGGAAGCCGTAAGTAGGCGGGGCAAACCATATTTTCCTTCAAGCAGGAGGTAGCAACGACGATCTGAAATGTTGCCCAGTTCTGCGGCAGCAAGCGAGCAATAATCGAGGGCCATAGCCAGTGGTTGGCCATGAAAATTTCCGCCGGAAATAGCCGTCTCTTCGTCGATGATGATGGGATTGTCAGTGACGGAGTTGAGCTCGATCTCAGCAAGCTGTTCCAGATGGCCGAAAGCATTTCGGCTGGCGCCGTGAACCTGAGGCATACAGCGGACGGAGTAGGGGTCTTGTACGCGGCTGCAAGCCGCGTGGCTTTGCATATTCTCTGAGCCCGCCAGGAACTGGCGGATGCGGGCGGCGACGGTCTGGTTACCGGGGAACGGACGAATCTTATGGAGGTCTTCCCGGAATGGAGCTGCGCTTCCCTGAAAACCCTCAAGGCTCATGGCTCCCGTGAGATCAGCCAGGTCCAGGAGGTATGCCATTTTGTCCAGCCCCTTCAAGGCATGGGCAAGGATGAACTGAGTTCCATTAATCAGGGCCAGGCCTTCCTTGGCCTGTAGCTGTAGCGGTACCAGGTTATGTTGCTTCAGCACCTCACTGGCGGGCGAAAGCCTGGCACCATCCCAAAACTCCCCGTGCCCGAGGAGGGGGAGGAAAAGGTGAGATAAGGGAGCGAGATCTCCGGAGGCACCGACGGAGCCTTGTTCCGGAACTGCCGGATTCAGGTTGTGGTCAATGAAGTATTGGATGCGTTCAATCACCTTTAGGCGAATGCCGCTGTAGCCCTGACTTAGTGCATGGACTTTGCAGATCATCATAAGCTTTGCCAGCTCAGGATCGATAGGGGAGCCCACGCCCACAGCGTGGGAGACAAGGAGGTTATGCTGGAGCAGACTTGTTTCTTCCGGCGTGATTTGAGTATCACACAAGGGACCGAATCCGGTATTGATGCCGTAAACAGCTTTACTGCCATTAGCCATTTTTTCTACTGCCTTGCGGGCAGTATTGACCTTCTCGAGCGCTGCCGGTGGCAAGCTGCCAGACAAGGAGTTACCAGCTAAAGCAATAGCTTGAGGTCGGGTGAGATGATCTTGGCCGTAATGGAACATAGTGGATGTGGTCTGGTCGGATCCCCCGCGGTTTACACCAGCGGCTATCGCCAACTGCTCTATCTGGGGAGAAGTAAGGTTAGACTCCTTTGGAGCCAATGGCAAAAATGCTGCGGCAATTAATGTTTAACAAGATGATTTTATGGAGTAATTAATAACTTTGAGTTATCAATTGAGATGGCTATGGAACTTCGTCACTTGCGGTATTTTGTGGTTTTGGCAGAGGAGTTACACTTTGGCCGGGCAGCCGAGCGGCTATTCATTGCCCAGCCGGGCTTGAGCCGGCAGATTAAGCAGTTGGAAGGTGAACTGGAAGTCAGGTTGTTTGACCGCAATAACCGCCGCGTAAAGCTGACTGAGGCTGGGAGCTATTTCTACCGGCAAAGCCAGAGCATACTCCAGGGGCTGGAAATATCCACTGCCAACACCCGACAGATCGCCGAGGGCGTACGGGGGCAATTGCGGATAGGCTATATCGGTTCAGCGATGCAGCAAACTATTCCCGACCTGTTGTTGGCGGTAAAAGCTGCTTATCCCCATATCCGCTTTTCGCTTCGCGAGATGGATAATCCCAGGCAATTGGAGGCCCTTTTAAGCAGGGAAATAGATCTGGGCTTTGTACGGGTAGAGCGAGTGCCGCCGCCACTTACTATGCGAGCAGTCTTTGAGGACACTTTTTCACTGGTATTACCGGCAGACCATCCGATCAATTCCGGTAATTATCGTGGCCTATCTGATTTACAAGCGGAGCCCTTCATCCTTTTCGAGCCAGCTTATAGTGAAAGTTACTACGAAAAGGTAATGCAATTGTTTGATGGTGCAGGATATGTACCTACGATCTCTCACAGCACCGTTAACGCAAGTTCCATTTACCGTTTGGTGGCAAACGGAATGGGGCTATCGATCGTGCCAACTGTGTTATGCGATGGCTATGATATGGGGGTTAAGTTTATCGAACTGGACAAGTTACCTCAGCGAACAACCCTGCGGGCGGTATGGCACGCAGAAGTGCGGGGGAAGCTGCTCGAACGTGTCTTGGAGTTACTGTGACCCCTAAAACTCAAACAGGGTCCCTGCCGCACCGGGTGGCGTTGCTCCGATGTGGTGATAAGCCTTCTCCGTAGCCTGCCGG
Organism: uncultured Lewinella sp.; assembly: GCA_964616365.1. GTDB lineage: Bacteria > Bacteroidota > Bacteroidia > Chitinophagales > Saprospiraceae > Neolewinella. The sequence goes on from CAZTTF010000136.1 coordinate 16,759, forward strand.
CCACGGGGGGTACGTTGGAGGTAGCCTTCCATTATCAGGAAGGGCTCGTGCACTTCCTCAATGGTTCCGGTGTCTTCACCAACGGCAGTAGCGATGGTACTTACC
>CAZTTF010000137.1:0-2805 GCA_964616365.1 uncultured Lewinella sp.
CCACAGTGTATGTATATTAAGAGCAGGGGGTAGTTATGAACTATATCGACATAAAAAATGCCAGAGAAGAGGCAAAAAATAGAATAATCCTGGCAGATGCCGCAACAAGAGATGCGGCCAAGCTTGTTGCTGGAAGGCTAAGAATAGCTCAGGTGGACTGCTGGACCTTAGAAGAGCTAAAGCGAGAGCTTAAAAACTACAACATTCACACAGGGAGGTGGAAAGACTAATGAAAACTTTAACACTGGTAGAGCTTGCGCAGGCTATTGAAGATGGAAAGACGATTCAAATTACGAACAGTTTTGGCAATTGGGTCGACAGCAGAAATGCGTCTCGCATATTCGGGTTGTTTGATTTCTTGCCGAATGGAGTCCGCATAAAGCCAGAACCAAGAGAGTATTGGATATACAATGGCAAAGTTTTTGAGAGTGTCGAAGAATGGGAGAAGTATTGCAGGGCGAAAATGCCATTCCCCCGCGTCAATCCATCTCTTGACTCGGCAGTTCACGTAAGAGAGGTTATATAATGAAGGTATTTAAAAATAAAAGTAAGGCCTTTGCTAGTGAAAGCAAAAAAGAAGAGGCGTTATCTCGTGCCAGATATTGGTCAAACGGTGCGGGTCATTCTGCTGGCGCCATAGTGGAGCATATACATGATGCGTTTTGCGCGGTAAAGCCTGAATACAACCCAGAGTATATGTGCAAGCTTACTATGCCCGTAGGGTTGCAGTTGTGGTTTACAGCGTCAGAAGAGCTTCCGATATACGGCTTTTATATTGAAAGCCAGAGAGAGCAGCTATGATCGCCCTATTCGCTTTTTCGGCGGGCATTTACTACAACCTACCCGTTGAGTATTTTGTCATAGGCTTTATTTGCCTGTTGCTTCGCGAGCCCAGATTGGTGATAGCCAAGCGCTAATTTTACAAACGGAGTATTTATGATAGTTGTTAGTTATGGTGGAGGCACAAATTCAACGGCAATGCTCGTGGGTATGCGTGAGCGAGGGATAGTGCCAGATGCAATTCTCTTTGCTGATACGGGCGGCGAAAAGCCAAATACTTACGATCAGATAGAGGTCGTTCAAAAATGGCTGTCTGGAATTGGCTTTCCTGCGATTGAGATCGTGAAAAAGGTAGACAGGAACGGGGATGTTTTAACATTAGAGCAAAACTGCCTGAACAAGAACATGCTCCCAAGCATTGCTTACGGCTTCAAGACTTGCAGCCAAAAATATAAGATTGCGCCACAAGACAAATGGATGAATAACTGGGAAAGAGCGAGGGAAGAATGGAAGGCCGGGCGACAGATAACAAAATTTATTGGATTTGATGCAGACGAGCCGCAAAGGGCGGATAAGGACTATAGTTGCAAGAAGTACAATTCTCGCCACCCTCTTATTGAGTGGGGCTGGGGGCGCGATGAGTGCAAGGAAGCAATAGAGAGGGCGGGGCTTCCGCAGCCAGGAAAGAGTAGCTGCTTCTTCTGCCCCAATATGCGGCCCTCTGAAATAAGGGAGCTTAACGCAGTTTACCCAGAATTAATGAAAAGGGCGGTAGAGATGGAGGCTAATGCCGATCTGACAACGATAAAAGGGCTTGGACGTGGCAATTTTGCTTGGAAGGATGTGATAGCCACGGATGAGATGTTCCCATTCCCCGGACAAGAGATGCCTTGCGGCTGTTATGATGGCTGACATTCTCGATTTCAGCTTAATTTAAAGCCTCCTAACGGGGGCTTATTCATATATACCCTTCTGCCCCTCATCAAGCCCCCAATCCCACCACACCCCACACACAAAGCACCAGCGCTTATTCTGGCTAGTTAATAGGACTAGGTGTGGGTTGTGGCATTTTTTGCAGGGTTTCATTGCTTAATTTTACCACAAAACCACTTGCATAGACCAATATAGGGTATATAATTGGAGGGGTAATAGGCGAGTGGTATCGTCAGAAAGCGAGTGGTATTAGGGTTTATAAGTATGCGGTTCGGTGGGCTCTCTACCATTCCGCCCCAATACCAACGGGCTGCATACTTATAGGCCCTTTTTCTTTTCTGCGATTTGAGCCTGTTTAGATGAGAGTAACCGAGAGGTTTCCCCCTTTCTGCTGTGGTTGACAGCACTCTCTTCTAAGCAGGTTCAGCAGTCTAATTATGTGGTGGTGTTGGGACAGGATTTGACCGGCTGTGCATGGCTGCGAGAGTCTGCCCTATATGATGGCCGTTTCTGATGGCTGATGAATGATCAGGAGCCTCGTAGGTCTAGCTAGGAAACGCGAGGTTTGGCCCCAGCACCCCTTCATAATTAGACTGTATCCCACTTTCCCGCCGTTTTCGTGCAGTCATTTACGGCGTTTTAGGTCCTCTAGCATAACAGGTAAATGCAGCCGCCTCATAAGCGGAAGACCGATCGGTTCGAGTCCGACGGGGACCACCAACAAAACAGACCCAAAGCCAAGCAATGACTTACCCCTGTCAACTTGGTCACTATTTGCCCCAGAAATGGGAGCTGGCATTACTGATTGGCCTTACTGTAGAAATGCAACTGAGGCTGGTAGTGTTACCGGAGTAAAATCTGGTGGGTGTGGATCAGCTATTCAGTAAAGCCCTGTGCCAATGTGGTATCTAGCAGGGTGTGGATAGTGGGGGACCTATGTTTAATCAAAAGAGAGGGTATAGATATGAGGATTGTTAAGTTTATTTCAGCGTACTCAAGTTATTGCTTTGGGGTTTCGCAGTGCTGGCTAACTTGGGCTTCTGGGGTGTATAGGCTGAACTTTGGGTTCTGTCCTTTATGTAATTCGGATGC
>CAZTTF010000138.1:0-5738 GCA_964616365.1 uncultured Lewinella sp.
CCGCCTGGCTGGGTGATGCGACGCAGGGCCGAAAGGAACTATTGAAGGAAGCGTACACCCTCAGTCTCCGGCAGGGAGACTGGAAATACATCTTTCCTTCCCGTCCCGGAGCAGGGCGCTGGATTAGTGAAGACAAGGGGAACGCTTCGGGGATGTCCCCCCTACCCCAGTTATACGACCTGGCGAAAGATCCCGGAGAGACTGATAATATTGCTGCGGCACATCCGCAGCGGGTGACGGACATGCACCAGCGTATCCTGGAGTTAGTAGCCCCAGACCGTACCCGGAGGCTGTTTTTAGAGGAAGAGTAAGGTTACTTTGCCGACAGGCGGCGAAGCAACTGATCCACTTTGTGTTCTTGTCCCTTTACGTAACCGTTATAGGTACGAACGATCTTACCATTGCCATCCAGCACGTACATCGTTGGAATAGTATCGAACCCAAGCGTAGACTGTAGTTTACCGTTGGGATCTACCAATACCTTATACTTCCAACCCTGTCGTTGTACCATTGGCTTAATTCGATTGATCATATGACGCTGGTCAACACTGATGGCCAGAAAGTTAACGTCATATTCTCCTTCCCACTTTTCGAGGTAAGGCTTCATATGATCCAACTCAGTCTTACAGGGCCCACACCAGGTAGCCCACATAGAAATCACCGTTGGTTTCCCCTTCCCTACGTAATTATCCAGCGCGGCTGGCTGACGATCAACGGTCATCAATTTTGGGGTCGGAAAATACTTTTGCCCCTGTGCGCCTACAGACAGTAGACAGCACAGCAGCATTGGCAGGATGAACTTGCTAGGCATGAGTAGTATGATTTATCTAGAGAACGCTTCGGGACCTCTTAATTGTTACCTCACAGCTGGTTATTGATTTCTTAAACTGTCCGGAGGCGGCAGCAGTAACCAGCTCCTCTACCTGAACAGGCCTTCACAAAGCCAGTCTGCCAGCAGCTGCCGGTTACGCGGCTCTACGATCCTTACCTGATCGGAATCGTTAGTGATGTTTCCCAGCTCTATGAATACGCCACTGGTGAGGGTTTCCCGCAAAACGAATAGGTCACGGGGACCAACAGTACCGTTATACCCTCGTCCCTTGCGCAGTTTGGCGTACTTACTGCGCACAACACTTTGCATACGCTCAGCCTGTTTGGCGCCAATCAGATCAGTGTCATGGTGATAGAAAAACAGGTCAATTTTCTTGTTGCTGGGCCGACTATCCACGTGAATGGAGATCATCGTCTGGTCGGAAACCCCCTTAGCCAGGTTTTCGGCGTACAGCTCGTTCACGATATTCGTTCTTTGTTGCAACCGTGCCTTTTGTGCCAGGGGAATTTTGGCACCGCCCCAGACCGTTTCATTCTTGCCTCCTTTCAGGTAGCGTTCGTCACGGATACCATCTTTGTCCCGGATGATCATGTAAGGAGTTCCACCGTGTGCGAGGATATTCCTCGTTAGCCGCAAGGCAACATCGTACGCATACTCATCTTCGTGCAAGCTATGGCCCGCACGCTTACCGATGGTACCGGGGTCAGGGCCTCCATGACCCGAAATAATGTAAAATACACGGCCAGCCAGTTTATCATCTACCTTTGGAACGTAGGCATATTTCTTTCCAAAAATGTTAAAGGTCCGGTAATCCGTCGTCGTGACTTGCCCACTTGTCTTACCAGCGTCAGCATTCACTGACATTTCTCCAGACTGCACCAATTCCGCTTTTGTGGCTATTTGCTTCTCCTCGAAACAATTATCAATGTGAAAAGGAACGTAGAGTACTTTGTCTTCTCGAAAATCCTTGGGCCGGACGCCTGCCTCCAGTAATGCTTCATTGTAGTACTGAATATTCAGCGCCCGGTCGTAGTCATCGTTCCCGGTAGAGGAGCGGATAGACTTACCGTTATAATTCATCGTTTCAATTGGAAGCAGGTAAGCATTTCCTTTGATTAAGGCAGCATTTCGTTTGAGCTTATTCAACCGGTAAAACTCATCGAGATTACAGGAGAAATCAAGCAGTTGATAGCGCCGTAACAAAGAATAAATACCATCACCCTGATCGGCGACAACACGCAGGTTTTCTGCCGACAACGGCAGGCAACACATCAGGAGTAGAAAGACGATTGAATGTTTCAAGGGCATAGTTCAAATGGCTCAGTAATGACCGTGCGAGTGCGAAGATAGCCCTTCGGTAGTTTACCTTTGCAAAATGGATACGCTACGTCAGACTGGCCACCTGCTTTGGTGGGAACTACGCACCGAATGGCGCAATCGTTACGCGCTGGGTAGCGTCCTGCTTTACGTCATTGCTTCTACCGTGGTTATTTACTTCGCTGTCCGGCAATTTAGTTCCATGACATTTAACGCGGTATTTTGGGTAGTGTTGTTCTTTGGTGCCACTGTAGCCTGTGGCCGGAGCTTTTTACGGGAAGGAGGCAGGCGGCAATATTACTACTACACCCTGGCAGCGCCTGAGGCGCTGCTGGTAAGCAAGATCTGCTTCAATACCCTCTTGATCTGGGTGATAAGTCTGCTTACCTGGGCGCTACTTGGCTTCTTTGCGGCGGAAAACTACGTCTTTGAGACAGGCTATTTCCTGCTTACGCTCATGCTGGGAGGTCTTGGCTTGGGCGCAGTGCTCACCTTTGTTGCCGCGCTTGCAGCGCGGGCAGGTGGCAGCAGTACCCTGATGGCAGTTCTTTCTTTTCCGATTGTCATCCCCCTACTCTTTTTGCTGGTGAATGCCGGTGGATTCGCCGTAGGCCTAACGTCTGGCACCGAGCAGTCCTACCTCCTGCTTACCGGTGCGGTAGACCTGATCGCTCTGGCAGTGGGCCTCGTCCTGTTCCCCTTTGTTTGGAAGGATTAACGCCTACCGGCCAATGGGAAGTTTAATAAAAATGGCCACTACTCCGAAGAGTAGCAGCCATCTGATAGGGATTACTTAAGGTGTTCAAAAGAGGTGTTAGGTGGTTTACACGATTTGTTCATCCGAGTCAGTATGCATCGGAGTTCCGAAGTCTTCTTCATGAGCGCCATATTTGGGACTAGCTCCCCATTCGTTGGGGTATTCATCACCGTCCTGGGCCCACCAGTATAACAGGACGAACCAGCCAATACCCGTCAGGCCAATTAACTGCCACCAACCACTCCGGCCAATGTCATGAAGGCGACGAGCACCAACAGCAATTGCAGGAATAAAGAGTACGAAGTTGACAAGCCCTTCGAAGAACTCGTTGTCACTGAATAGTAGTCCGTCCCATCTGCTGGCTGCGATTTCAATAATCATGGCGATCAGAAAAAAGCCCCAGAACTCAGCGCGACGGCTACGTCCGTGAAACTGACTGAACTTGGTGAGTGCGAGTAGGAAGTTGTCCCAGATTTTCATTTGTTTGTTATTTGATACTGCAATGATGCAGGTAAAGCCCCCATCGCCCCAAGTTTGGTCGACGAAACAAGATGAAAAGACGATGAAAGGACCTTCCGCCTCCAGAAGACTGCATCATCCTTCTCGAGGGTTGATATTTCCTCTCAGCACCTATCCCCCTGATCCAATGCTATCCATCCGATCCTGCTTAAGCACCAGCTTAAAAGCAGCTCCTAACGGAACTATCAACTGATGCGTGTGTTTTAGAGGTCAGCGAATCAACCTACTCTATCTTGGCTTTAATCACCTCTTCCGTTTTCTCCTCCTCCCATGCCCGGGTCAATCAAGCCCCCAAAGGCAGCCGTCCCGAATTTGCCTTTATCGGGCGTTCAAACGTCGGCAAAAGTAGCTTGATCAACATGCTGACGCAGCGCAAGGAACTTGCGCGCACTAGCGGGACTCCTGGAAAAACGCAGCTGATCAACTACTTCCTGATCAATAAAAGTTGGTATTTAACCGACCTCCCTGGATATGGCTACGCCAAGCGGAGTAAAAAAACCAGGGCTAAATGGGAGAGCAGGACGGAAAACTATTTCCTGCGCCGTGAGCAAATGGTCTGTGCTTTTGTCCTGGTTGATAGCAATGTCCCCCCACAAGTTATTGACCTCGAGTTCATCAATTGGTTAGGAGAAAACGGTGTCCCCTTTGTTATTACCTTCACTAAAACAGACCGCAAAAAATCGCGAGACGGCGGCTACATCGAGACCTTCAAACAGACCTTACTCGAAAGCTGGGAGGAACTCCCTCCGATTTTCATTACCAGCTCCGTAAAAAATACGGGCAGAGAAGAGATACTCTCCTTTTTTGCCGACACCCTGAAGGATCTTGAGTGGCCTTTTAGTGCAGAATAACCATCGTCTTCTTCTGGAGCAAATGGCCTATAATAGCCCCACCACACTTGTCTATCGCCAATGTGGAAAGTAAATTTTCAAAAAAAATCACCCGAAATAAAATTTGGAAAACACCTCCAAAAACCCCGCAAAGGCAGCATTCACAAGGCCTAGGGCAAAACTAACGCGCTTCCAGCACACGTTAAAACAGGGTTAAATCCGTTTTGCCGACAAAAAACTTTTGCCAATGTGAAAAAGGGATGCTTATCTTTGAAGCATACCTTTGGACAAATATTTGTTCACTCCTTCTAATAAAAAGTGATTCTATACAAGAACGTCTACACTAACTAAGCCGGAATTGAACGGCCTCCTTTCAGGGAATAATCCCAAATTTTGAAACACGTTAGTTATGGACGTCAAGTCACTTAACGATCAGGAACTGATCACACAATACCTTGCTGGTGAAGATCGTGCGTTTGAGGAACTCCTCGGCCGCCATCAGCAAAAGATCTACACAAGTATCTACCTCTTTACGAAAGACCACAGCAAGGCTGAGGATATTTTTCAGGAGGTGTTCATCAAGATCATCGATACGCTGCGCCGTGGAAAGTACAACCACGAAGGCAAATTCCTTCAGTGGGCAATGCGTATCAGCTACAACATGTGTGTAGATAGTTTCCGCCGCAGCAAGCGCCGCCCGAAGGTCGGCCAGACGGAGACCTTCAACATTTTCGATGTACTGCAAAGCCCTGAGCGTAATGCCGAGGCAAGCATGATTCGCTCTCAGACGCACGACAAAGTGCGCAAGCTGGTAGACAGCCTCCCGCCAGAGCAGCGTGAAGTCGTGATCCTGCGTCACTATGCGGATATGAGCTTCAAAGAAATCGCTAAGCTCACGCGTGTATCCATCAACACCGCCCTTGGACGGATGCGTTACGCCCTGATCAATATGCGCAAGATGGTGGACGAAAAACAAATTGTCCTTCAGTAAGGCCCTGCCCGAACGTCTAACTATTTCAGTCCACTCATTGCACGGAGAGGGAAACTGAAAATACTAACAATAGTAAGCCCCGTAACTCAAGTGAGCTACGGGGCTTGTTTGTTGGCACCACTCCAGCTAAAGGCTAATGACGGCTATTGCTCATAGGTCTGAAAGCTATACACCCATCGGGTCAGTTAAAGCTGGCTTGTACCTATTGAAGTAAGTTATACAAGATCTGTACTGCGAGAATCTTTCCAATCAGAACAACGGGAAGCATCCGGGTATACCCCAAGATCGGGTATTTATTCCCCGCCTGCTCCACCGCGAAGTCTAACACTGCGGGCTGGCTACCTACCATACCTCCCAGGAAGCTGAAAGGAATTTTCAGGACTTTATAGCCTATGATCAATGTCGTAAGCGTAGACAAAAAGGCTACTGCGCCACCGGCAAAGAAAACCTGGTATCCGAGTTCCGTCTGTAAGGTCTGAAAGAACGTTTGGC
>CAZTTF010000139.1:0-2513 GCA_964616365.1 uncultured Lewinella sp.
GGCGTTTATTAGCAGGTCAGTTTAGTTGCCAGCGGCAATATCCTGACGAATTTTCTTGAGGGCAGAGCCAGCGCGGACCCACTCGATCTGCGCAGCATTGTAAGTACGTACTACTTCGAATTCGTCGTTCGTACCGTCGTGGTGGTCCAACTTGATGATCAGGTTTTTACCCGGAGCCATCTCGTCGAAGCCTTTGATGGTAACGATATCGTCCTGACGCACTTTGTCGTAGTCAGCTTTGTCCACAAACGTAAGGGCCAACATCCCCTGCTTCTTCAGGTTGGTTTCGTGGATACGCGCAAAGGACTTCACGATAACCGCGTTTACGCCCAGGAAGCGAGGCTCCATGGCGGCGTGCTCACGGGAAGAGCCCTCTCCGAGGTTTTCTTCACCGAAGACAACCGTACCAATACCTTTTGCCTGGTAGGCTTTCGCAGAGTCCGGTACGGCGACGTAATCGTTGTTGACGAAGTTGAGTACCTTATTTGCTTTATCATTGAAGAAGTTGATAGCTCCCGTGTAACAGTTCTCAGAAATGTTTTCGAGGTGGCCACGGTACTTCAACCATGGGCCGGCCATGGAGATATGGTCCGTCGTACACTTGCCTTTCACTTTGATGAGCACGCGCATGTCCGTTACGTCATCCTGGGTGATGGGAACGAATGGCGTCAGTAGTTGCAGACGGTCAGAAGTTGGATCAACGTTTACAACAACACCGCTACCATCTTCAGCTGGCGGGTTGAAGCCACGATCTACTACATCAAAGCCATTTGGCGGAAGCTCAAAACCGGTTGGCTCATCGAGCATCACCTCTTCTCCCTTGTCGTTGACGAGGGTATCGGTCATCGGGTTGAAATCCAGACGGCCAGCAATTGCGATAGCGGCCACCATCTCCGGAGAAGCAACGAAAGCATGCGTGTTCGGGTTACCGTCTGCCCGCTTAGAGAAGTTCCGGTTGAAGGAGTGAATGATACTATTCTTCGGTGCATTCATCGGGTCGTTGTAACGCGCCCACTGGCCGATACACGGCCCACATGCATTGGTGAATATTTTGGCATTAAGGTCTTCGAAGGTCTTGATGATGCCATCGCGCTCCGTAGTGAAGCGCACTTGCTCAGAACCGGGGTTAATACCGAACTCTGCTTTGGTCGTCAGTCCTTTGTCAACTGCCTGGCGCGCGATGGAAGCGGCCCGCGACAAGTCTTCGTAGCTAGAGTTAGTACAAGAACCAATGAGGCCCCACTCTACGTCAAGCGGCCAATCATTAGCTGTTGCCTTTTCCGTCATTTCGGAACCGGCGGTGGTAGAAAGGTCCGGAGTGAATGGTCCGTTAATCAAAGGCTTCAACTCAGAGAGATTGATCTCAATAACCTGGTCGAAGTACTTCTCTGGCTCGGCGTAGCAAGCTTCGTCAGCCGTCAGGTGCTCAGCAACGGCCTTGGCAGCATCAGCAACGTCTTCGCGGCCGGTTGCCCGCAGGTAGCGGTCCATGCTCTCGTCGTAACCGAAGGTAGAAGTGGTTGCTCCGATCTCTGCCCCCATGTTACAGATGGTACCCTTGCCAGTACAGCTCATGCTTTTGGCGCCTTCGCCGAAGTATTCAACGATGGCTCCTGTTCCCCCCTTTACGGTAAGGATATCGGCAACCTTCAGGATAACGTCCTTCGGCGCAGACCAGCCGGAGAGTTTTCCGGTCAGTTTCACACCGATCAGTTTGGGGTTCTTAAGCTCCCAGGCCATGCCCGCCATTACGTCTACGGCATCAGCACCACCAACACCGATAGCGACCATACCGAGGCCACCAGCATTTACCGTGTGGCTATCCGTACCGATCATCATACCGCCAGGGAAAGCGTAGTTTTCCAGTACCACCTGGTGAATGATACCTGCACCGGGCTTCCAAAATCCGATACCGTATTTGTCAGAAACAGACTCCAAAAAGTTGAAGACCTCGTTGCTCGTGTTGATCGCGTGCTGAAGGTCAGCATCGGCACCGATCTTGGCCTGGATCAAGTGATCACAGTGCACGGTGGAAGGCACTGCAACTTTGTCGCGGCCGGCCATCATGAACTGTAACAAAGCCATCTGAGCGGTGGCGTCCTGCATTGCTACGCGGTCAGGAGCAAACATCACGTAATCTTTTCCGCGCTCGTAGTTAGCTAGCGGACTTTCTTCGTGGAGGTGGCTGTAAAGAATTTTCTCCGACAGCGTAAGGGGGCGGCCCAGTGCTTCGCGGGCGGCGGCAACTTTGCCGGGAAGGTCAGCGTAAACCTTCTTGATCAGATCGATGTCAAATGCCATGTGGTAAATTTTCTTTTTGCTTTTTTTTGGGCGCTCCGCCGCGATCGACTTCAGGGCGCGGACGCAGGTGCATTGAGGAGAAACAAGCAAGCAAAGGGAATTATGCCCGCGAAGTTCCTCTCAGACTAACGCATTAACCGCGCGAAAGTCGAAAATTCCCCGCAAAATTGAAAATTTACTGCCATCAGGTTAGTTTGGAAACCACCCTAACA
>CAZTTF010000140.1:0-33695 GCA_964616365.1 uncultured Lewinella sp.
CACTTGTCTCACCTCGGAGGGCAACAGCACATTATTGATCCTGCGGTCAGGCAGCTATTCGCAGAGCGTGGATTTGAGGCTATCGGCCTGGGAGCTTCCCGGGCCAATATTGCCGGGCTCGAACCGCTACTACGGGATGCCGACCTGGTGGGTATGAATATCAATGCCGTCAATTATGCAGAGGCTCCGGCTCGTGCGGGATTCCACCCCAGTGGCTTGTCCCTTCAGGAGGCCACGCAGTTGGCCTATTACGCGGGCAACAGCGACAAGCTATCCTCCTTTGGTCTTTATGGCATGGACCCTACCGCAAGTTCCGTCAACATTGAACTGACCGCTGCAGCCTACGCTCAGCTGATCTGGTATTTCACGAATGGCTTTTATCGTCGTCAGGGAGACTTTCCCGTCAGCACTAAAGGACTACTGGAATACATTGTCGACATCGAGGGCTTTAGTAAGCTAACGTTCTGGCGTTCCAAGGCAAGCAACCGTTGGTGGGTGCAGGTTCCGGACGGGAGCTACGAAGCGGAACCTCGCCACCGGCTTGTTCCCTGTGCTTATGAAGACTATCTCACCGCCAGTCAGCAGCAAACCCTGGGAGACCGGCTGTTAATGGCTTTCCGCAGATACGCATAAAGGGGGCGCGGACGCAGGTGCCAGGCAAGGGGAAAGCGCAGCGTGAAGACCAACGACCTCCTGTTTTCATCCCCGGGCTTTGCCGGGGAGTCAACCTACACTGCTCTTCAAACCTTTCCTTTACACCTGCCGCCGGGCCCGCACTTTTGCCCTGATGGCAACCCGCCCGTCAACCACCGTACTGTAACATGAGTGTGTCGACTTCATAAATATTGCGCCCAGAGAATAACCTAACTTATGTACTTACTTACCGGAGCTGCCGGATTTATTGGCAGCGCCTTACTCGCCTACCTCAACGAAGCTGGTATCAAGGACATCATCATTGTCGATGATTTCACCAACTACCCCGAAAAAATGCCTAACCTGGAAGGCAAGGATTATCTCCGGAAAGTAGAGCGGGCTGACTTGTTTGCCATCTGGGAAGCCGAAAACTGGCCCCTCAAAGGCGTTTATCATCTCGGAGCCCGCACCGATACGGCAGAAACAGACAAAGCTTTATTTGACCGCCTGAATCTGAATTACTCAAAACAGATCTGGCAAAGGTGTGCCGACGGCAATATTCCACTGATCTATGCCTCCAGTGGTGCCACCTACGGGCTGGGTGAATATGGCTATCAGGATGATGACCAGCTCGCCGGTAAACTACAGCCGTTGAATGAGTATGGCCGCAGCAAGAATAACTTTGACATCTGGGCGCTTGAGCAGCCAACAGCGCCACCACACTGGTACGGGCTTAAATTCTTCAATGTCTACGGCCCTAACGAAAATCATAAGGGGCGCATGGCCAGCGTGATATGGCACACTTTCAACCAAGTACAAAAAACCGGTGCCATGAAACTGTTCCGTAGCCACCGGGACGACGTTGCTGATGGACACCAAAGCAGAGACTTCATCTACGTGAAAGACCTCGTTAAGGTAAATCACTGGTTGATGAGCACCCTCCCCTCCCCTAACGGACTGTATAACCTTGGAACGGGTATCGCCCGCCCCTTCCTCGATCTGGCTACGGCTACCTTTCTGGCGATGGGTAAAACACCAGACATCTCCTTTATTGATACGCCAGCTGACATCAGGGATAAGTACCAATACTTCACCGAAGCCGACATGTCTAAACTAAGAGCTGCAGGCTACGAACATCCTTTTGCCACCCTGGAAGAAGGCATTGAAGACTACGTCAAAAATTACCTTATCCCAGGAAAATACTGGTAACTAAATCCCCCCTGACCAACCACTCCCAATCCTACTACAAATGACAACCTCTCCCCTTACCCTCGGTGAATTTCTTATTGGCCGTCCCGGTGATTTTGCGTACGAAAATGCAGAACTCAGTCAATTACTTAATGCTATTCGCCTGGCGGGCAAGGTGGTTAGCCACGAAATCAGGCGGGCGGGACTGGTAGATATTACCGGTACCATCGGAAGTACTAATGTCCAGGGAGAAGAGCAAAAGAAACTTGACGTTTTCGCCAACGAAGCCTTTATCAATACCCTGACCAATCGGGACATTGTGTGTGGTATCGTCTCGGAAGAAAATGAAATGCTGATTCCCATAACTGGTGCTAACAACCGGAACCAGAACAAGTACGTCGTCGTTATGGACCCCCTTGACGGTAGCTCCAACACGGACGTTAATATTACGGTAGGTACCATTTTCGGAATCTACCACCGGATCTCTCCGGTTGGAACTCCAGTTACCGTAGAAGACTTTCTTCAACCAGGCAACATGCAGGTTGCGGCAGGCTATATCGCCTACGGCACCTCAACCATGATGGTCTACACTACCGGAAATGGCGTTAACGGCTTTACGCTGAACCCCGCAATTGGCACCTACTATTTGTCACACCCTGATATTCGAATCCCCGCCACCGGGCACACCTACAGTGTCAATGAGGGCGGCTACGTCCACTTCCCGCAGGGCGTAAAGAATTACATCAAATACTGCCAGGCTGAGGAAGATGATCGTCCTTACGCTGCCCGGTATGTCGGTAGTATGGTGGCTGACGTACATCGTACCCTGCTGCAGGGAGGCATTTACTTTTACCCCCAGAGTACGGGAAAACCCAACGGAAAACTCCGTCTATTGTACGAGTGTAACCCACTGGCTTTCCTGATTGAGCAGGCCGGAGGCCGTGCCTCTAATGGCGAACAACGCATTATGGACCTGAAGCCCGTCGACATCCACCAGCGGATGCCATTCTTCGGAGGTTGCGTAGGCATGGTGGAAACGGCCGAAGCCTTCCTCGCTAAGGAGAAAGAGGGATAGTATACTGTCATCAGTCAGGCGGCAACAGCGCCTGCGAAGAAATACTATTGCGCCGTTAATTACCGGGACATAATCGGGGCTAAGCCCCGCGTCAACTCTCTGATGATACCCTTTGTCTTGGGATCATACACCCAGTTCGTATCAAAGCGTGCCAGGAGGCTGGCGTTCGCTTCCGTAGCAAGCGCGAGACTATGGAACTCCGTCCCCTGGTTCTGCTGGAAGTAGGCTACCTCGTTGAGGATATCCTGGTCAATTTTATACATCACGAAGTCAGAAATCATCAGGATATCTGCGTCCCGGTAATCATTTCCTTTCAGCTGGCGCAAGGCTTCGTAAAGTGCCAGGGTGGCATCCGTACCTCCGTAAAATGACATCCGCAAGAATGAAGCCAACTCATCAATACTATTAGCGATGTCGTAGAGATCAATCGTCTTCACCCCAGTACTAAAGCTGATCAGGTAAGCACGCCGATTCGCAGCAATCGCCATTTTCAGGATACCAAGCGTCAGTACTTTTGCTATTTCTTCCGGGCGGCCCATCATTGACTGGCTCGTATCAACACAAACGATGAACGGACCTTTTTCCCGCTGTTTGACCCGCTGCTGGACCTCCATGATCTGGTCTTCACTACGCACCATTTTCCGGTCCTCGTAGCGCAAGGTGACTAGCCTTTCGTCAGCAAAACGTTTGAGAAAGGCGGTCTCAAGATTTTGATCACTCAACAGAGCGGCTTCTGCGCTTAGCATATGGCTCAGATCATTGCTCTCCTGAACGCCTACGATTTCGGTTTTGGCCAGCGGATCAATCACCCATTCCTGACGGACGATTGTCGTCTCAAAAGTTTCCTCCTCAATTTCAATCTCCGCTTCGCGGAGTTGACCAAGAAGGTCTGCCAATCGGCGCAGACTCTCCTCATCCTGGAGCAACTCATCGTATTGCTTCAAGGCATCAAAACTGGTGGACTGCCAGAGGTCCCTGCTCATATCCCAGCCCAGGTAGTCGGTAAAGGGATTGATAATTGACTTCAACCGCCGATACTCCTCTACTTTCTGTCCCAGAAGTTCAATGAAATTTTCTTTGGCTTCACTGAATTTTTGCAACTGCCAGGCCAGAATTTTAGCTTGTAACAGCGCATCCCACTGGCTAAGTAAATCGGTAAGAATACGCTCGAAATTAGCGTGATCTTCCTTGCTCCATGCTTCAACTGGCTGGCTGAAATACTGCTGTAACTTACTATCGTAAAATTCAGGATCCAACTCTTCGCTGGTGTAAGTGCTCCGTAACGATTGCAGCAGGTAAGGATAGCGTGTGCTGAAAGCCTTCACCGGCGTAACGCTCCAACCTGAGAGTAAATCCGCTTCCTTTTGGTACGGATGCTTCGTCTCCACCTTCGCAAAAGTTTTCTTGATCCAGTACAAAGTATCCAGTACGATCTGCTGCGTAATACTCTCGTTATTCTCACAAACGAAGAGGAGGTTATCAATAGCAAACACTTCGTCCAGAGCCCGCATAAAGTAGGAAGCGTAACGATCGTTGAGTTCGTCTCCCACGTAAGGTTGCCCGCTAACCTTCGCTTTGAGGTACTCCACCAGGTAGCGGCGGGTCCTGCGGTCCAGCAGCTGCCCGAATTCGATAAATCGTGCGTATTCCTGTTCAAGTACGGTCACAGTAGTGAGGTTGTATACAGGGTAAATGCAGCACTCTGAAATTGGTTGCAAGAAGATCACCACATGCGGAGTCAGCGCTTACCCGAGGACTAAGATCGATCTCCAGGCGAAACTTTAAGTCAGGCCCCAGATTCCCAATGGAATATAAAAAAGGGTTACTCCGCCAGTGACGGAATAACCCGAAAAAACCACTTAGAGCTTGTTGGGAAGTTTGGTGCGGGGAAATCAGGAAACAGGTTTCGGACCAGGAGCGCTAGAGGCGCTGTAGTCCAAAGTGCTCAATAATATCGAGGAGCTTATTGCTTAGTCGTTGATCAGAGCTGTAATTAGTCTTGGCCAGTGCTGCAATCCACTGCTGGTAATTCACCGACTCTGCGGATAGCTGAGGATATCGATGCCCGATCAGTTCACTGTGTGCCCGCCAATTCATCCAGGCGTTTTCGTAGTATTCCCCATCCGTAACCGGACCGAAGTGATTGTTGTCCCGCTGTGCAGCAGTGTTTTTGCCCGCCTCGCTGAAATAGATAGCCAGCGCCATATTTGCAGGGGCCGGGATACTGAATTTCTCCTCTTCTCCCTGGGCTACTTTCTCAAACCTGCTCACATATTTACGTACAGCCTGTGCATTCAGGCTTTCTACCTTCCAGGTGGAAGCACTTGCAGCATTCCCTGCGGCCGCCATTAGGCTCCCTTGCATCGGGATTACCCCTAAGGTTTGCTGCGCAGAAATGTTGCCTTCTCCTTTCGCTGCCATATGCCGGCCTTCGTTGGCCCCCATAGCAATACCCTCTTTTCCAACACTAATCGTAAAGTCCACTTGTTTCTGGGTAAATACAAATAGGGCAATTGCCATCAAACCAACCCTAAACCAACTCAGACGCAGTCGTTGCATCCAGGCGGGAGGGATGTATTCAGTCTGCCCTGCGCGGTAGCGCAGGCTGGTAAACAGTTGGCCGATACGGGCTTTACTACGCCGCCAGAACAAGCCCCAATCAATAGTTAGAACCCGGTTGTTTCCCCGCCGGGGCGCGGGGGTGGTGTTGGTAGAAGACATGTGAATTTATTTTGCAACCTGCCACAATTACGGTGACAATAGCAAAAATAAACCTTTTTGTTTTTTAAATCAAGTTTTTACCAACATTTTGTTTAGTGCCCTTAATTTCCGTTAGCGTCTCCTGTTTTCACCACAAAGAAGTCAACTACAAGTTCGTGGACCCCCGCATTGTTGATCTGAATCCCGATTGGTTGTTCCGGATCAACGGGAACAGGGTCCAACGGAAAACCAATCGGCAGCACCAGCCAGTTAGGCCGGTCTCCCCAGGTGCCGATATCCAGAATGACCGTGGTGATTTGTGTGATGTCCGTTACCCGGATAGTGCCGGAGTTATTTACATCGACGGCCAACAGGCCGATTGGAGAAAGCGTGTCCAGGCCAATTATGTGACGACGTACGTTGATGATATCACCGACGTCTACTTGCTGTGTGGCTGGCCCATCGGGCAAGTAACTACCCGACAAAGCAAAAACAGACTCCAATGGTGGGCGTTGCCCACGGAAAAACCCATCCGCATCGGTGGTATAGCTTACTGCGCCGGCGGCAGAGCCAAAGGCAACCGTCGCTCCTTCAACCGGAATACCATTGCGGGTAATTACCCGGCCACGGACGAAGCGCTGCGTCAACAGGTTTTCACCGTCCAGAGTCATCACGTCCAGCCCGAGTGGATCGAGCCACTCTCTCAGGCGGGTAGTTGTGGTATCTCCCGCGTCCCACGATAGATGAAACCTCCCGACAAAGTTTTCGGTCTGCCCGGGGGTACAACTGGGATTACCTCCGTTCAGTTGGCCCCGAATCCGACGGTTAGCGTCAAAGAAGGCACTTCCCGAAGAGCCCGGTTCAAAACTACCAATGGTACTAAGCCCTTCGAAGTGGTGATTCCGGGGTGTGGTCAAACCATTGTTCCAGTTAATAAAATTAGGGTTGATC
The DNA here is from genome assembly GCA_964616365.1 of uncultured Lewinella sp. Classification (GTDB taxonomy): domain Bacteria; phylum Bacteroidota; class Bacteroidia; order Chitinophagales; family Saprospiraceae; genus Neolewinella. The sequence goes on from CAZTTF010000140.1 coordinate 6,548, forward strand.
GTCATGCCCTCAGGGCCGGTAATGCTAACCTTCTGTACATCTCCCTGCGGATGATGGAAGTGCCGTACCGGGCCAGTCACGTCGCCATCACTACGATCCCAACCGGCAAAGTAGTGGTCTTCTGCTGCGAAATCGACATCAATGATTTCCAGTAATAGGAAATCTGTTTCAAACCGGCCTGCCTTGAACTCCACCCCATTGTAAGTAGTTGGGGTTGGTTCGGTAAGCTCATCTTCACAGCCAGAAAAACGGTATTCAAAGTCGATATCCCACAGGTCAAATAACGGGGTGAATCCGTTGACGCAGTGAAAACCGGTTAGCAACAGCGGCCGGCCATCCCGCGCTGTGTTATTTATCAGGTTGCCTGAGCAAAAGCCTACCCCCTCTGCTACGATAACGTTGATCCGGGCAGCGCCGGATTTCTCGTCGTCCCAGCCGTCGCCTTCCGGGCAGTTCGCGTTCACGTGACAATCATTGGCATCACCAAAACCCCGCATAGAACGATCGGCCCACAAGTCTTCGCGGTACACATGGTCCAACCGCCAAAGATGGAAGGGAACCGTTTCTGGTAGTGGGCCCCGGTAGGTGACCGAAACCTCCTCTCCCGGCAAAAAACCGGTAAACAGCCGCTGCTCAACGCTGGCATCCTGCTGGGTAAATTTCTTTTTTTGCTCTCCGTTCGAGAAAATTACCATTGCTTCCTCATGGAGGTTCAGGTTATCGAGGAAAAGGCCGAGTCCGTAGGCGCCCTCGAGACGAAACGTTCGGGTCCAGACGTGGACATTGCCCTCTGGTACCGAATAGGCTTCGGGCGCGATCGCAGGTGCAAGGTCAAGGGAGACGGGGGCAGAGAACCGGAAATCGCCCTTTATCTGATCTTCAGCAGCGAGGGCCTCAAGGTCTGGTGCAGGAATGCTGATCACTGATTGCTGAGCAATCAGGAATCCTGGCAGTAGCCCAAGGAAAAATATGGTTAGACGTAGGCAGTTTTTGGGACGCATCATAAACACTTAAGATAGCCAAAGGTACGGAAATGACCACAAGGGAAATAAACGGCCGTTCTGATGGCGCGCCCTTCAACATTCCTTATTTTCCCTCCCCAAATTAAACAAGCATGTCTAACCGTCGTCATTTCCTCCGTGTTTTCGGAGCCTCCTTACTTACCGTACCACTGGTTTCCGGCAGCGCTAAAGGGGAAACCCTGGCTGGCCCGACCCGCCGCTTCGCGGCAAATGACCAGCTGCACCTCGCCTGCATCGGCCTTGGGATCCAAGGCTTCAACAATCTCGAAGCGGCGCTAGCCAACCCCGGCGTAAAGATGGTTGCCGCTTGTGACCTCTACACCGGGCGACTAGAAAGAGCCCGAGAAGTATTCGGCGCTGACATCTTCACCACCAGAGATTACCGCGAAATACTTTCTCGCGCCGACATTGACGCTGTCATCATCGCCACCTCAGACCATTGGCATGACACCATTACTATCGATGCGCTCAATGCTGGCAAACACGTATACTGTGAAAAACCAATGGTACACCAATTAGACGAAGGACACCCCGTTCTTGAAGCCGAAAAACGGAATAAAGGCGTCCTGATGGTCGGTAGTCAGCGAGTGAGTTCAATCCTCACGGAAAAGGCCCGCAGCCTTTTCCAACAAAAAGAACTTGGCAAACTGGTGCTCGTGGAAACCTATAATGATCGGTTCAGCGCTAATGGCGCCTGGCAATACTCGATTCCTCGCGACGCCTCTCCGGAAACCGTTGACTGGGACACCTTCCTCAAAGATGCTCCCGAACACCCTTTCGATGCCACCCGCTTCTTCCGGTGGAGAAATTACCAGGATTACGGCACCGGCGTAGGGGGAGATCTATTTGTACACCTTTTTTCCGGGGCTCACCGCATCATGGACTCCGTTGGCCCGGAGCGGGTATTTGCTACCGGAGGGTTGCGTTATTGGGAAGACGGCAGGGATGTCCCTGATGTTTTTATCGCCAGCTGTGATTACGGTGCGCAACAAGGGCACGACGCCTTCAATATGCAACTGAGGGTCAACTTCGTCGCTGGCGGTGGCGGCGGTAGCCGCATACGTCTGGTCGGTACCGAAGGAAGCCTCGACGTCAATTACGGGTCAATTACGCTACGCCGAAATAAGCTTTCAGCAGCTCCTGGTTATGGTGGCTGGGACTCGTTCAACACCTTCTCCGAAGCCTCCCGGAAAGAATTCGAGGCATGGTATAAAGCAAAGTATCCTCCGGCCCCGGCCGAAGTTGTTGGTCCGGATGAATGGACCTACAACACCCCTGACGGCTACTCGGACCACGTACACCACTTCCACAATTGGTTTACGGCCATCCGGGAAGGAAGCACGGTCGTAGAGGACGGTGCTTTTGGTTTCCGCGCCGCCGCCCCGTCGCTACTGGCAAACGAGAGTTTCTTTGGCAAAAAAATAATGGACTGGAACCCGCTGACAATGCGCACCACCACTTAGGCCTATTAAGCCAACCATATTCAACATAACTATCCTATGCGAACCTTCACCTTACTTGTCTGCCTCTCACTGATGGTCGCTCTAACTGGCTGCGGCAGTAGCCATGCGCCAGTAACACACGCAGACCTGACCGGAAAATGGGAGGTAGTTGACGTAAAGATCACCTCCGACTACATCGATGCAAACCCTAAATTCAAAAAAAGCCTGATCGAAAGTCTGATGGGGACCACTTATGTCTTTAGTGACGAGAAGTTCCTGACCATCACCTACACCAATGCCGAAGATTACGGCGAATACCGCCTGGAGGACGCTGGCCACACCCTTAGCCATAATGCTGGTTCTGAAGGAACCGGCGAAGCCAGTGGAGAGATATATCTGGAAGACGGCAACCTCTCCATTGCAAGTGGTTTTGGTGATGTTGACGGAAGTAGTTCTGACATTGCCCTGGTGCTTCGGAGTCGATAGACTGAATAGAAAAAACGGAGTTAACGGCCGCCAAAACCTGATTACCTGCATCTTATGAGCAGATAAAAGCATCTGTCATGGCTTACACTCCGCTCAAAGTTCATATTCCGACACCCTGTCACGAGGACTGGGATGGCATGTCTCCAGTATCCGGAACCACCGAACGTCACTGCGCGAGCTGCGTCAAAAACGTCGTGGATTTTACCGGCTTTACGGACGCTCAGATGCACGCCTACTTCCGTTCACATCCGGGAAAGTTGTGTGGACGGTTTCGTCCTGATCAGATCAACCGGTCAATCCGGTCCGCAGAGGACCGGCGTAGCCACCCGCTGCGGGTAGCAGCGGCCGCCGCGGGGCTCTTGCTCGCCGGAGTAGGATGCGAATCAAACAGTGAGACCTCAGGCATTCCGGAAAACGCCCGGGCAACGCCCGAGCAAGCCTCCACCCTCCACCTTCCCATAACCGGATACACGGTTATGGGGACGGACGATGATACCATTACGCCTCCACCACCGCCACCTCCAATTGCAGGAGAAGTGGCTGTACAAAAGCCCGCAGGGTTGCCACCGGAAAGCGCCGATACGCTAGAGGAAGCGATCGAATTCATCGTAGGGGATATTGATTTAGTGGAACCTGACATCGAGGAACCAATCGCCATTTCCTGCCAACTTATCCCGCCACCACCGCCACCACCGCCGCCACCACCGCCGGCAATGAATAGTGCCTATGATACCGCAGGGCTCATGGGCCTGGTCATCATTGATCCTCCTACGCCTACGGGGGTAGACCTTATTCTGGATACGATCAAGGGCATTTTACCGCCAAGCCCTACTCCACGCACAGAAAAAACATTGCACCCGCGGCCGCGCCCTCATACTCCTCCTCATCTGGAAAATCTGACCGTTTTCCCCAATCCCTTCGTGGATTTGATCAATGTGGAGATTGATGTCCCGGAAGCCACTACGTTAAGCGTGCATATGATCGATGTAAGTGGCAGGCAGGTTACAAGTGATCGTTGGGAGGCATTGCCGGGTTATAACGTATTCATCCTGCGCCCTCCCCAAAGTCGTCTGAAAGGAGGCTCCTATTTCCTGCGCATCACTGACGATGCGGGGAACAGCATCTCCCGCTCGATAATCCGGCAATAATTCTTCGAAAGCCGCCGCTATCAGGCCTCCTGCAGAAGGCCTTGGCACTAGCCGGTTAAAAGACCTTTGCGTACAGTTCCTTTCTTTCTTCGACTGAAGGGCTGCGGTCCTCCAGGATTTCAAACACATTCCTTTTGATCGTATGTGCGATGTCTCCGGTAGGCAGGTCATTGCAATCCAGCCCGAAGGGGTCTTCAATTTCTTCGCCCATCAATTCTATTCCTAACAAAGCGAAGAATACGAACATGGTTACGGGGACTGTCGTCCAGCCAAAACTTTCCAGCAAGCCAAAGGGAAGGAGGAGGCCGTAAACCGTCACCACGATTTTAAGGTAGACGTTATAGCTGAACGGAATAGGCGTTTTCTTGATCCGCTCACAGGCGCCCAGGATATCCAGTAAAGCCTGGTGCTGCGCTTTAATGTTGATGTAATCTCCTTCGTTGATATGCCCTTCCCGGTGGGCAGCAGCCATGCGCTGAAAAATGCGTAGGGCGATGAAATTGGGGATGTGATTCTTGGTAGAATAGTAGGCTTCTTCCTCCGGGCTGAGGTAAATCAACTTATCGAGTTGCACCCCGTCTCGCAAGTGCCAGGAGAGCCCCAGACAAAAGTTGGCAATGTGCTTTGCCATGAAGCGACGGATACCTGTGTCATTAGCCGGCCACATACTATCGACGTAGATCGCCATATTGCGGCTGTGGTTTACCAAAGCTCCCCATTGCTTTCGTGCTTCCCACCACCGGTCGTAAGCCGTTGATGTTCTAAAGCCCAGGAACAGCGACAGGATCACCCCCAAAAGCGAAAACACCGTGGTATCCATTACCAGGTAGCGTTCAAGGTTAAGCCAGTCTACCAGTAGTACAAAAGCCGCGGCATAGACACCGATTGCGAGTACTGAACGCACAATGCGGGTCATGGTCCACGACGTAAATAGTTGGCCCATATCTCCGAACCAATTTCCGTTAGTTTTATAAAGAATCATACTGTAGTGAGTGAATTGTGTCGAATTAAGGTAGTCCGGGTTGAGCAAGCGCTGGCTTTCGACATTTAAATAGCGCTTAAGCAAATGTAAGAATCGTTAAACATGGTTAAGGGTCTTCCCAGTGCGTTAGTAAACACTTAAAGCTAAGATCAACACGTACCTAAATGTACCGTTGAGGCGTCTACCTGGCATGGAAAACGCAGTAAAATACTTTCGCCTTCTCGTTCTGATCATGTTGCTGGTTACGCCGGCGCTATTGCTTTCATTGCTACCAGGATAATCACTATGGTTTGGTATTACGATCAAGCAAAAGGCCCCCCATCAAAATGATGGAGGGCCTTTTGTTTTAGCTGGGGTCGGACGAAATGCTTATTGCACCCGACGGACAGCGGCACCGGGGAACCCGGCTTCACGCAACTGATCCTTAAGCTCTTCCGCCTGATTGGGGAAGTAAAACTTACCGGCAAAAACGCGGGTCATCTTCCCCACTTTAGCGTCGTATACTTCGGTAATCCCCGCAGCTGCAAGCTGCTTTTTGGCTTCCTTCGCGCCAGCTGCCGTAGAGAAGGACCCTACCTGCACTCCAAAAAGAATGGCATCAGCATCGTAGGTCTTGGGCGCGGCCGCAGGTGTATTGTAAGTTGCCGGAGCCAGGGCCGTTTCTCCCTTGCTTTCCGGAGCTGTTTTGATATTCTGAGGTAGCTCTTTTGTTTCCTTGAGCGAAGCGCCAAAGCCATCTTCTTTCAGCTGCCCCTGTACCTTCTTGGCGGTTACCCGATTGTAGACGGTCCAGAGTACCGTAGAATACAGGCCTGTATTGGGGTTAGTGTATACCCCGCCGTCCACATATCCCGCAGCAGCGAGTTCATCAGCCAGCATGTAGGCCGCATTTTCGTCCTTGAAGGCACCAATCTGCAGCGTGTAAGCGGCGACACTGCCCGGGGCGGTCACATTTCCTGCTAGTGTAGGAGTAGCCGCTGCTGCTGGTTTACTGATGGGCTCAGATGCTACACTACCTAGCGTAAATTCTTCAGCCAGGGAGGTTGTCACAAATCCATCACTACGCAGTTGAGCCTGGACCATCTTCGCCGTTGGCTCGTCGTAGTAGGTATAAAGAATTGCCGTGTGCAATTTGGTTTCAGGGTTGAAGTAAACGTGTGGGTCTACGTAGCCGGCAGCGCGCGCATCGCGCGCGAGCCCTTCAGCTGAAGATACTGAAGCAAAAGAGCCGAGTTGCACCAGGTAGGCATTGGAGACCGTCAGCTCATCGGGAGCAACGCCGGCAGCGCTAACTTTCCCACTGGCATCAGTAGTCAGTTCTCCGGGGGTCCGGGCCTTCTTAAGGGCTGTTTTACCGAAGCCATCCTTTGCCAGCTGCTTTTGTACTTTTTCACCACTCGCCTGATCGTAGAAACGACGAATCGTAGTGGTGTACAGGCCGCTTTGCGGATCGTAGTTGTAGTGAGCGTTTACGTAGCCTCTGGCCACTGCCCGCCGCGTCAGCATTTCAGCGCTGGCCGGGGAGCTGAAAGCGCCCAGTTGTACGTAGTAAGCCTCGGGGAAATTGTAGGCAGACAAGGCCGCTGGCTGCCGCGCTGGCGGTTCGTACGCCTCAGGAGCTGCAGCAGTTGTTTCCGGTGCTTTAGCACTCCAGTCTGCACGATTACACGTTGGCCCATCTGTTCCCAGACGAATTACGCGAACATAAACTGAGGCAGCGCCTGCGCGGGTCACGCCGATCTGGGTAGCGGCAGCCTTACTGAGGTCCAGAATCCTCTCAGGATTATGGGGCCCACAATCATTTACCCGCACGGTCACTCGCTCGCCGCTGGCGGCATTGGTCACCTCAAGCAAGGTGTTGTAAGGATAAGCCTTACTGGCTGCCGTAAAGTCTTTTGCGTCATAGATCTCTCCCGTGCTGGTTGGCCGGCCGTTAAACCGATCGGCGTAATAACTTGCCATTCCCTGGACTGATCCGGCGGGGACTTCCGCCACGGCAGGCGCAGCCTGCCCGGGTACCACCGTTGGGGAAGGAGGCGTTACCTGACCCGCCGCTCCGGCGGTGTCTTCTGGCTTCCACGGCCCCGGAGGAGGAGGAATAGGTTTGCCGGCCTTGCGAAGGCCTTTGGCCCAGGCTCCGCGGGAGCAGTTTGGTCCGGAGTTACTAGCACGTACAATGCGCAGTCGTACCATTGCCTCTCCCTGCTTGATGAAGTCGAGTTCACGAGCGGCACGCTTAGAAAGGTCAATGATTCGGTTTTTGGCGTGTGGCCCACAATCGTTAACGCGTACCTGTACTTTTTTACCGTTGCTGATGTTGGTTACTTCCACGATGGTTCCCCACGGTAGTTCTTTACTAGCGGCCATATAACCTTCCTGGCGGAAAGTCTCGCCGGTACTGGTTGACTTACCGTCAAATTCATCGCCGTAGAAGCTGGCCATGCCCTCCATCGTCTGGGCAAAAAGCCCCTGAGAACAGCCTCCCCACAGCAACAAGCCGAGGATGATAGGTAGATAGTTTTTCATAATTGGATCAGATTTATTTGGAAACGTAAGTTAAGTCTATAAAGCGATTTACGCTTTTTACCGGGAGGAGCTTCGTTTACGGAAGCAACTCCGCTGTTGGTTTGGATATTACTGACCAGGCGAAAAAGACAGATTAATAGTTAAAGCTATCAGACAATGCTTACACCGCGGCCAGGGAGAACAAAGACACGAATCAGTACACAAACGAAAAGGTACGACCGCTTCTCCCACTGAAGTAACGAGGGCCGAAGCGGTTCCGTTGCAGTAGTTTTGGGATATTCTTACACTAAACAGTCAAAGGTTAGTCCTTATTGCCGACCTGCTACAACACTACTCCTCAGTTTAGTGTACGGGGCTAGTCCTCCGGGAAACGGACGTTGCGCGCCGGGGTGCCTCCGGTTACCATAGGCACTAACCAGCAAGAAAGGTTCCGGGAAATGCGCGAACCTTTTCCTAAGCGGTATATCTTCGCTGCTCTAACCTCATAGCCTTTTTTACCAATGAACCCAACCGGCGAACTTACCAGTCAACTTTCCGCCTCCGGCGTCCGCAGTATCACCTTTGGCCACCCGGCCCATAACAGCTTCCCCTCCAATCAGCTGAAGGCACTCGTTGCCGCTATAAGTGCTGCGGGTGATGATGAGGATACCCGCTGTATTTTACTTAGGAGTATGGGTGACCGGACTTTCTGTGCCGGCGCAAACCTCGACGAGCTGCTCGCTATTACGGACGAAGCTACGGGTAAGGAATTCTTCATGGGCTTCGGTCGTTTGCTCCTTGCGATGCGTGACTGCCCTAAGCCAATCGTTGTAGCCGTTCAGGGTAAGGCCATCGGCGGCGGCGTTGGCATAGCCGCCGCAGCAGATTACTGTCTTGCCACTGCTGCCGCAAGTATCAAGCTCAGTGAACTGGCCATTGCCATTGGTCCTTTCGTCATTCTTCCTGCTTTGCAGCGCAAGATGGGACTCGCTGCAGCCAGTGAAATGTGCCTCGACACCGAGTGGCATTCTGCGGAGTGGGCACAGGCGCAAGGTTTATTCCAACGGGTATATGATACCCCCGAAGAACTTTACGCTGCAGCTGCGGCGTTAGCCACCAAGCTGGCCGGACACAGCCCCCAGGCTTCAGCAGCGCTGAAGCAGGCACTGTGGGAAGGAACGCGTGGCTGGCCGTACCTCATTGAGGAACGCGCTGAGACCTCTGGCCGCTTGGTGCTGACTGAGCCCGCTAAAGCAGCACTAGCCAAATTCAAGAAAAAATAAATCCTCTCCCCCATGTCCCGTATAGTTGTACTCACCGGAGCAGGCATCTCTGCAGAATCAGGAATTGCTACTTTCAGAGACAGTAACGGGCTTTGGGAGAACCACCGGGTAGAAGACGTGGCCAGCCCTGCGGGCTTCGCCCGTAACCCCGAGCTGGTCCTGGAGTTCTACAATCAGCGCCGTGCACAACTGCATACCGTAGTACCCAATGATGGCCACCACCACATTGCGGCGCTGGAGGCAGACTATCAGGTTACCGTTATCACGCAAAACATCGACGATCTCCACGAACGTGCGGGGAGCGCCAACATCATTCACCTGCACGGCGAATTACTCAAAGCAAGGCCCGTGGACTCGGAGGACGTTGTTGACTGGCCCGGAGACATTAAAGTGGGCGACGTCGACGCACGCGGTGTGCAGATGCGCCCTCATATTGTCTGGTTCGGGGAGGACGTCCCGAAACTGTACCGTGCAGCCGGAATGGTTGAAAAAGCGGACCTGATTATAATCGTCGGAACTTCGATGCAGGTATATCCCGCTGCAGGATTGGTTGGCTACGCCGACCCGCAGGTGCCCGTTATCTACGTGGACCCGAATCCCACGATCAATTACGAGTTGCAGTCACGCGACATTACAACTATCGTCAAGGGCGGCTCCGAGGGGATGGCCGAAGCAATTGATCTGATCCCTAAACTACTCAGCAACAGGTAACCCCTGCACTGCAACATTGCTCCCGCAACCTACTCATACTGACAGTGACTACTACGCGCGCTTACCTCGAACTTCACCTTGCTGTTTTCCTCTGGGGGTTCACCGCAATATTGGGCGACCTCATTCAGCTTCCAGCCTTAACCCTGGTGTGGTGGCGGGTCTTGCTCACGAGCCTCAGCCTGATCGCTTTTGTGCGCGCAGGTAAGATCCTTAAAGAAATGGGTCGGCGCCAGGTGCTGATTTTTGCCGCCTTAGGCTGCATTGTCGCTTTACACTGGGTAACCTTCTACGGCGCGATCAAACTGGCCAATGCGAGTGTTGGCCTGATCTGCATGGCCACCACCTCCTTGTTCTCCAGCATTGTCGAGCCATTGATTACCGGGCGAAAGTTTCTCTGGTATGAGTTACTGCTGGGTATTTTCATTTTACCCGGTATCTACCTTATTGTTGAAGGCGTAGACCCGGCCATGACTTACGGCATTATCGTGGGCCTTGTCTCCGCCCTCCTCGTGGCTATTTTTACTTCTTTCAACAAGAAGTACGTAGAGGCAGCTGATCCCCAGCGGATCACCTTTATCGAGCTCTCGGCCGGCACGCTCTTTCTGACCCCCCTTTTGCCTTTTGCCGGAGGAAACTTCCTCCCGCAACCGATAGACTGGCTCTATCTGATCGTGTTGGCCGTTTTGTGTACGGCCTTTACCAATTTCCTATTCTTACGGGCGCTCAAAAAGCTATCGGCTTTTGCCGCTAATCTCACGGTCAACCTCGAACCGGTGTATGGTATCTTCCTTGCCTACTTCCTGCTTAATGACGCGGAGGAACTCAGTCCGATGTTCTACGTTGGCACCTTGGTCATCCTGCTGGCAGTTTTTGGTTACACGGGTGTAAAGCGCTGGCTGCGCCAGCGTGAGGAGCGCTACGCCTGACCGTCTTTGCCCTTCTTCCTCGCATGGCACCTGCGCGCCGCCGCCCCTCCAGTAGCATCCAAAAAAAAGCCCGTCTCCCTCAAAATAAGGAGACGGGCCAAAAAATAGCATTATGTGTACTAAGAGCTTGCAAGATAGCTAAAATTGCTATTTAATCCAACCCCAAGCTGCATATTTACCGTTTTTACGCTATTTACAAAGCTGAACCGGGAGTTGACATCGCATCAACATCCTGCATGACCTGGTCAGCATGCACTTTAGGCTTGCCTTTCATGTAGAAGTAGAGTGCGCCAAAAAGCAGGATCAGGATGGCAGGGAACCAGATCATGGTGCTCAAAGTTGCCTGCCCGGCCATGATATCCGCCTCCGCTCCGGTGATACCGGCTTCCTCCGCGGTTTTGGCAGCACTGTCTAGCCAGCCGCCAATAATCGGGTTCCAGATTACGAGCGAGAACATTCCCGCAGCACCTACCAGCGACATTCCCAAGGCTCCGGTATTCGGCAGATATTCTCCCACAAAGCCGATCATTGTGGGCCAGAAGTAACAAATACCTAAGGCAAAAATAACCGCAGATACGTAGACCAACGCCCCCGTTTGAGTACTTAGTAAGAACACACCTACACAGGCTACAATAGCAGAAATCCAAAGAACCCCGGCAGGGTCAAAGCGATGGACGATCGGGCCGGCAAAAAAGCGCCCAACGGCCATCACGCCACTCACTAGCGCCAGAACGATCAGTGGGTTCGCACCACTAGCTCCCAGGATTTTCTCTACCCACTGGGTCGTACTGAATTCAGTAGCCGCTGTCATGGTCATACAGAGGACGATGAAGATGAAAAGCGGGTTGAGAAGGCCTTTGATATTAGCCTCGGTATCGCTGCTGATGTTTTGTGCCTTAGGGAATGACTGTCCGAAGATGAGGTAGGCATAGAGGAAGGTGGGGATAAGCATTACTGCAATTAGTCCCTGCCAGCCAATAGATGCTCCCAGAGCAGATGCCACCAAGCTGCCAATCACGATTCCTCCGGGGAACCATACGTGAAATTTGTTGAGCATCTCGGTTTGTTTGTCCGGATACATATCCGCGATCAGCGGATTACAGGCTGCCTCTACGGCGCCATTGGCAAAGCCAATGAAAAAGGTAGAAATAATCAAGCCCCAGAAGCCCGACAACGGGCCAAGGTCTCCGGCAAAGATGGTCAACACTAATCCCAGCAAATGGGAGAAGAAGGCAACATACATCATATTGCGCGGCCCCACCTGGTTGTAGACAAGACCACCAATGATCATCGCGATCGGGAAGCCAAGGAAGGCCATGGAATTCACCCATCCCACCTCAACGTTATTGAGTGCGAAGGTGGTAGACAGTTCTTCCAGAATCCCCGCACGAATGGCAAAGGTCATGGCGGTTACAATAAGTGCAACACAACTCGCCAGGAAGAGGCGGTCGCGGTTTGCCGGAACCCCAACGGGGGTAGTGGTAGCGGTAGACATGATCGATTATTAGTTTAGAAAAGTATACGTGACGCTTGACGCGCAGTTATTTGCTTAGTTGACGAATCCGGATGTTGCGGAACCACACAGGGTCTCCGTGGTCTTGCAGGCTGATTTTACCTTCAGTGAACATCCCCCAGTTTACCATGTCCTTAAACTTGGAATCAGCAATCATGGCCTCCCACGTTTCTCCGGTATTCTCGTAAACTACCTGTTGGGCACCGTTGAGCCAGTGTTCTACTTTACCATCGGCGACTACCAGTTTCACCTGGTTCCATGCTCCGGCGGGCCTGACGTTTTCTTCCTTGACGGAAACCATGTCGTAAAGATCACCGGCACGGTGGGTAACAATCTTAGCGTCGGGATGACAGGTATTGTCCAGAATCTGCATCTCTGGCCCGGTCATCCATGGGTAGGCATAGTCTGCCGTTTCCTGGACATTGTAGATGATGCCACTATTGCCACACTCCCCTATTTTCCATTCCAGCTCCAACTCGTAGTTGGCGTAGCTTTTGTCCGTAATGATGTCTCCGCCATTATTGCTCTGCCAGCCATCTTTATCGGTTACGTCCAGGTAGATGGCACCGTCCTGCACTTTCCAGGCTTTCCCAATGGTATCCTGTCCGTAGCCATGCCACCCGGAAAGGTCCTCGCCGTTAAAAAGCGATTCCCAGGCCCCATCGGCAGCCATTTCGGCAGCTGTTTCGGGCACTTCTGCAGGTGCAGTGGAAGTTGACTCGGCAGCGTCTGAACCGCTGCAAGCCGCCAGCAATAGCAGGGCGGCTAAGGGAAAAATTGTCTTGATTCGCATGAATATGGATAGATAAGTCGAGGGAAAGATAGAAAACAGACCGCACTATTCAGGAAGGATATTGTTGGCAACCGATTGCAAAGGCGAATACAAGACAGAATGCAGGAGTTGGAAGCCCCGGATTAATAAGGCAGGTACAAGATCCTAATCTCTAGCTCCTGGCTCCTCACTCCTAGTTCCTCACTCCCGATCTCTTAAAACCTTCAAGTACGCCTCATGCAAGTCCCGGGCAGTTTTATCCGCAGCATAATGCTCCGTGATGTAAGCCTGGCCAGCGGGCCCGAGGGATTGCCGTAAGGCATCGTCTGTTGCCAGGCGAATGATGGCCTGCCGGAGTGCATCCTCGTTCCGGGCGGGTACGATGAGGGCCGTCTCGCCGTCGACACCCAGACCTTTGTTGCCGCCAATATCCGTCATGACGGTAGGGCGTTCCAAAAACATGCTTTCCAGTAGGACTTTACTCAAGCCTTCCCCTTTAACACTGGGCAACAAGCTAATGTCCGCTGCAGCGATGATGCGTAGTACATCGGACCTGAAACCCGCAAAGGTGTATTCATGGGCGTAGTAGCTATCCGCAAGGTCTGCCTCCAGGTCGGGGTCTTGCAGGCCGCGACCAACAAAGAGGAAGTGGAGGCCCAACTCCGGCGGTAAGCGCCGAATCGCTGCCCCCAGATAATCCATGCCCTTCATCCGGCGGGCGTTGGCAACGATGATGATCGTCAGCAGGCCAGAAGTGATCCCGAACTCTTCGTTGAGGTTAACCGGCTCAATGTCTGCGTACCATTCCGGATCGTGCCCCTTGCCCACCACAATGGTTTTTGACTTATCGAATAAGGGCAGGGTGTCAAAGCTGTCCTTTACTGCCTGACTAACGCAAGTAATGGCATCCACCCGGGGATTAAGGTGGGCGAAGTAGGCAGTTGGATCCCACCAGTGAATGTTCCCGGTATAACCCCGATAGGTGAGGACTTTCCCCGGCCAGCCTTTGGCGGCCCGGATACCCGCTACAATGGCTTTGTTGTTGTACAGGTGCAGCAGATCATAGTGATTAGCGTTAAGCTCCTTACGGATGCCATCACGGTCGGCTGCCCCGAACTTTGATTCGGGGTGCCAATCAATAATTCGGATACCCGCGGCTTCCAACTCCTCGAGATAGTTGGCACCTTCTCTCCGGGTCATCAGGGTAATTCGGTAACCGAATTCCCTTACCAGGCCGGTGAACCACCGGCCTTCGGGCCGGACAGCATTAAGGCTGTCACGATAATCAGAGACAATGAGTAGAGAAAGGGGCTGCGCCATACGGCAAAGGTAGTACCGCTGGCCGGTAGTCTGGTAGTGCCTCAGCGCACAACTGTTAGTGCTGGTTGGGGAATTTGGTCACCGGCCGGGCCTAAATCCCCAAACAAGTTCTTAATGCGTACTACCAGTGTACAAGCCGCGTTACTTCCTCATATGCACCCCCGGTTTTTCCTACTACTCTTTCTATTCAATTCAGGTTTCCTCTCCGCCCAGCAAGACATCTTCTTTCGCAGGGGAGTTACGCTTGGCGTTGAGTTCGGGTTAGCAACTGACCCGTCCCGGGTCTACAATTACTATCAGCCTACGGCCAAAGGGCTGCAGCTCTTGAATACACCGGCAGATTTTAGTAATTCCGTCGCCTTTTTCGACGCCGACTCCCTGAGTAGCTACTTCACTCCGCTACCAATCGAAGCGGGTAAAAGTGTCAGAACGGCAAGTGCCCTGGCCCGCTACAATCTGCAACTACACCTTACCAAGAAATTATCCAGCGGACTAGAGTTTGGCGGAGGGATTTTCCTGAGTTCCGGGCGCTTCGCGCCCAAGGTAGCTGTGCCTCCCAACGACGCGTACGTCTTCCGTAGCTTTGCCTATGATTACCTCCGCAGCGGAGTAACCGGAAGTCTGAAGTTTCATTTACTACGCAGTTTTCGCCTGCAGCCCTATCTGGGCGTACAAACGCTTTTCCTGTTCGAGCGCCGGCGCAATACCCAGAGCCGCTGGCGGTACGCTCCCGAGGGCCTCGAGGCAAACGTAGCCACCGGGCTTAGCGGCCCGGAAACCGTTTTTGATCTGGACTTACAGTTACTTGGCGGGCTGGACTACCCCCTGACCAACCGGTGTGTCATCGGGCTGACTGCCGCCTTCCTGGGGACCACCAGGTCAACTTACGGAGGTGTGCGGCTAAGCTGGGTACTTACGGACTACTGAACAGGTTTGTGCTAAACAATCAACTCCCCGTTACCATCCGTAGTGAGTACATCCGTAAAGTAGTCGAAGAAGGGGCGTAAGGTGAGCATAGCTTCCAGGCTCATATCCAGAAATTCGCCGGAGGTAACTTCCTGGTCACTAAAGGCACGCATAGCGTAAAACTGCTTGTAGCGGAGTAAATCAATATCGGGGTGGTCCCGGTCAAATCCTTTAGGGGCTGTCTTGAGTTGCTCGCCCTGCATTTCACCAAACACCCGGATGAAATCCGGGTCCGCCAGGATGTCCCGCATATCGGTAGCGTTGATCGCCAGTTCATCACGCACCCGCTTGAGGTCATCTCTTTCTATGCCGTAAAATCCGCCACCGACGAAGGAGCCCCCACCAAAGCTATTCGCTGTTCCTACCGGACATATGTGAAAGTAATAGCCCCCCCGGCGCAGTTTTCCGTCGCGGGTGAAGCCTCCGGCGAAGTTCGTCTTATACGGGTCTTTGTTCTTACTGAACCGAACGTCCCGGTAAATGCGGTACAACGACTTCTTTCCGTTTTCCGTCTCCAGCACATCTGTTTCCTGGAGACGCATCAGTAAGGCATCCGCAAATTCCGCTACATTTTCTCTTGCTGCTTCGTAAACAGGTTTGTTCTCCTGAAACCAATCACGATTGTTGTTTTTGGCTAGTATTTTGAGAAAAGTCAGGGTAGATTTTTTGATTTGGCTCATGCCCGAACCAACGACACTTTGGCGCGTATGGTTCATTGGTGCCATCTTTGCGCTGGGATTTAGGTGTACATCTACCAGGTACGCGAACCAGCGTTCTCTCTGCAGAGGGAATGATGGCCTAATTTCATTGCTTCATCAACGTACGGTGCACCTGCGTACGCGCCCGGCAACCTTTCGTCTCAGGCTGGAGTTCTCCGGACAACAATCTTTAACTAACCAGTACTATTTCGGGCCGGAGCCCCTCACCCGACAAACCTTCCATCTCAAGCCGGAGCACCTCGCCCGGTAAACCTTCCGTCCCGGGCTGGACACCCTCGCCCAATAATCGCTACCAATGTCATCATTTCGCCGTCTGCTTCAATACCTCGGTAATTACAAAGGCCTCGTCGCGCTGGCCATCCTTTGCAATGTCCTGACGGCAGTTTTTACGGTAGTGGTCGTTCCTTTGTTTCAGCCTTTCCTCAACATCTTGTTCGAGCAGGTCGAACCCGTTATGGAAGCACCGACCAGCATTGCCAGTGCCGAGGAATTGGAGCAATACATGGGCTTCCTGATCAGTGGCTGGATCCGTGACCTCGGGCCGGAAACCGCCCTCGCCTACGTTTGTGTATTTATCATCCTGAGCTTCCTGTTCAAGAACCTATTCCGCTACCTGGCGCTGTTCTTCATGTCTCCTGTCCGGAATGGCATTATCCGCGACTTGCGTAACGCCCTGTACCGTCACCTGCTGGGGCTGCACCTCGGGTACTTTACGGAGGAGCGGAAAGGCGCCCTGCTATCGCGCATCACCAGCGACGTTCAGGAAGTGGAAGCCAGCATCCTCAATGTCCTCGAAGCCGTTTTCCGGGAGCCCCTGATCATTGCAGGCTCTCTGGCCCTCATGATTTGGCTAAGTCCGCAACTGACCCTCTTCGTTTTCGGGCTCATGATTTTTACGGGAGTAGTGATCGGTGGCATCGGCAAGCAATTGAAAAAGAGCAGTAGCATTGTCCAGGAGAAGCTGGGAGAGATTGTCAGCCGGACCGAAGAGAGCCTTGGCGGGCTCCGCATCATCAAGAGTTTTGGGGCTGAAGATTACCAGACGGAAAAATTCGGTGAGCTCAATGATGACTACCGACGCAAACTGATCCGACTTACGTGGCGACGTGATCTGAGTAGCCCGTTGACCGAGTTTTTGGGCATCGCTACCGTAGCGCTGCTGTTGTGGTACGGGTCCCGACAGGTATTTAGTGACCAGATGGACGCCGGGGCCTTCCTCTCGTTCATTTTCGCTTTTTACCTCGTGATTGACCCGGCCAAGAAGTTTTCCAAAGCCTGGTACAACGTCCAAAAGGGACTCGGAGCCATGGAGCGGGTGGATGCGGTCCTCGACACCATTTCTCCCATCACCACTGAAGCAGCAGACAAACAACGCGCAACCGAAAAAGGGGCGCGAACGCTGGATGCCATGCAGGTTGGGATGGCAATGGAAGACGTTAGCTTCCGGTATACGGCCGACGGGCCACTTGCCCTGGCCAACATTAATTTCAGGCTCGACAAGGGTAAGGTTATTGCCCTCGTCGGCGCCTCTGGCGGCGGGAAGTCCACCATCGCCGACCTCCTGCCCCGGTTCTACGACCCGGCCTCCGGCCGGGTGACCCTCGACGGCGTCGATATCCGGGAATACAACCTCCGCAATCTTCGTAACCACTTCGGCATTGTTTCCCAGGAAGCCATCCTCTTTAACGACAGCATTTACAACAACATCGTTTTCGGGATGGAGAACGTCTCGGAAGCAGACGTCCACGAAGCTGCCCGGATTGCGAATGCCCACGACTTCATCCTTGCCACCCCAAGGGGGTACCAGACTAATATTGGAGACCGGGGGAGTAAGCTGTCCGGAGGCCAGCGCCAGCGCCTCACCATTGCCCGGGCCATTCTCCGGAACCCAGACGTGCTGATCCTCGACGAAGCTACCTCCGCGCTCGACTCTGAATCCGAGCGGCTGGTACAAGACGCCCTGCAAAAACTGATGTCGGGCCGCACGGCGCTCGTCATTGCCCACCGTTTATCCACCATCCAACAAGCCGACGAAATCATTGTCCTCGATCAGGGCCGGATCATTGAGCGGGGTACCCACGCTTCTTTGCTGGCGGAGGGAGGTGCTTACCGGAAATTGGTGGAGTTGCAGGAGGTGTAGCCGCGGCTTAAGCCGCTAGCTTGTTTATTGCATTTCCGTCAGGTTTGGACGAGGCAATGTATCTGTGCAAAAGCCTTGGTTCCTCCTTGGTGGAGGAGCTCTGCTCCGATTTATGCTAGTCGGAGCAGAGCTCCTCACCCAAAGCACCCATTACTTTTGAACGGATACGAAGCAATAATGCAAGCTAGTAACTATCATGCTCTAACCTCCCATTATATTATTGTCTGTGCAGCGTGCTTGAGTCAGCGGCTGAAGCCGCGACTACAACTCTCGCAGCATGTACCGGTCACAACCTCCGTGCCCGGTATCCCCCATGGGGGCATCGAGGTATTCGAAGCCGTACTTCTGGTAAACGGCGGCGGCATCCGTCATGGCCGTTACGGTTTCGAGGTACATGTGGGTGTAGCCGGCGGCGCGGGCACCGGCGAGGCAGGCATCCATCAACAGGCGACCGGCTCCGCGGCCGCGGCCTTCCCGGAGGACATACATCTTAC
This sequence comes from uncultured Lewinella sp., assembly GCA_964616365.1. GTDB lineage: Bacteria > Bacteroidota > Bacteroidia > Chitinophagales > Saprospiraceae > Neolewinella. The sequence continues at coordinate 24,977 of CAZTTF010000140.1, forward strand.
GGAGTTCACAGACGGAGGGATCTCCGCCAGTGAGCGGGGCGAAGCCCCCGCCGCCGAGCACCATGGCCTCACTACCCTCCCCTGCACCTGCGGCCGCGCCCTCCACCACAAAGAAGGCCGCCCCTTCCGTAGTGTAGGTGCCAGCCATGTCGTCAACTTCAGGATCCGTGATACTAAATCCCTCGCCAACACAGGCGTATTCGGGCATTACCGTGCGAATAACGTTAGCCATGGCTGCATTGTCAGCAGGTTTGATGGGACGAATAGTCATAGTACAGTGCTTAAAATTCTTCGGCGAGTTGATAGATAGCGGGCAATTGGCGCCCAAGGCCGTCGTAATCTAAGCCATAACCCACCACAAATTTTGGTGGAATGACGAAGCCAACCAGGTCAGGCTTTATGTTGACCCTTGCCGCCTCCGGCTTGTGCAACAAGGTAACCAGGGTGATGGAGCGCGGCGAAAGCCGCTCCAGTTCCGGCAAAAAAGCCTGCATGGTGAGTCCACTGTCTACGATGTCCTCGATCAGAATGATGTCCCGCCCCGTAATCAGCTCTGGCTCCGGCGCAAGGTGCATACGAACTTTACCCTCCGTTTCGGTGCCGTGGTAGCTGCTGGTCCTGACCATGCAGACCTCACCGTTGAGTCGGCTGGCCCGAATCAAGTCGGCCGCGAAGACGAATGCCCCCTTGAGCATGACGACGAAGGTAGGCACCCCGGTGCTTAGCCGATGATGCAACTCCTGCCCTAGCTGTTGTACCCGCTCCCCAATTATCTTTTCGGAGAGGTAGGGCGCGAACGGTCGGCCATAGAGTTCGATGTGGTCTTTATTTACCGAGGCCATAATTATCAATTAAATAAACGAGGGAAGTAATTGCGGCAGCACCTAATTCCAGCTCGCGTTTGTTTACGGTTTCAAAGGTATCGGCAGCAGTGTGGTGGTAATCAAAATACCGCTGTGAATCCGGGACAAAACCCAGGAGCAGGCCTTTCTGAGACTTCAATCCACTAATGTCGGCGCCAGATCCTCCGGTGCTAAAGGTAAGCCCGTAAGGCTCCAGCAATGGAAGCCACTCGTTTAAGCGGGCATAATAATTGGTGAAGACCGCCTTGTCTCCTTCGGCCGAGAACCCACGGGGCGTAAAACCGCCCCGGTCGCTTTCAATAGCCGCCAGGTGAAACTCCTTACTGTCATTACTCGCAGCCCAGTAGGCCCGTCCTCCGGCCAGGCCATTTTCCTCGTTCATAAACAAGACGCAGCGGAAGGTGCGTTTGGGCCGGTAATCAAGCTTACGCAGCAGCGGAAACACCTGCAGCGCATGGACGCAGCCGGCACCGTCATCGTGAGCACCTTCGCCCAAGTCCCAGCTATCGAGATGCCCCCCGACAAGAATGATTTCCTCAGGATGGGTAGTTCCCTTGATTTCTCCGACGACATTGTAACTCGGTACGGGTGGTAGCAGCCGCCCGTGTGATTCCAGGTGCACCCTTACCTCTCCGATCTCCAGGAGATCACTGAGCATCTCTGCATCGTTTGTACTTACCGATAAGGCAGGAATCTTCGTCACCGTATCCACAACGGCTACCGATCCGGTATGGGGAACATCGTCCAGCTCCGTTGTCATACTACGAACCAGCACCGCCTTAGCACCGAAACGCGCGGCGACAACCAAGCCGAGGGCACGTTGGTCAACCGCTCCTCCGTAGGCCGAAAAAGTATTCAGCTTTGTCGGGTCCATCGGCCGGTTAAAAAAAACGATGCGCCCGGCAACGCCCGCTGCACCTAGTTCTTCTACTTCCCGCAACGACTGTACTTCCACCAAGGGAGCTGTGATGCCTCCCGGGCCGGTGCCAACGGTATTCCCTAACGATACGACTCGCAACGACTGCGTACCGATCTGATCGTTGTTAACCACCCGGCCGGAGGCCGGGGCGCCGCGGTCCCAGCGCGGAGACACACAAGGCTGCAGGTAAACGGTGTCAAAGCCCAGGGTGTCCATCAGCCGCTTCATGCTGTAGACAGCCGCTTCGGCACCTGGTGTGCCCGCCAATCGGGGACCAACATCTTTCGTCAAATGACGCAACCAGCCATAACAATCTCCTTCCGTCAGTGCGGTATCGTAGATTTTTTTGAGAAAAAAAGCATCTTCCTGCGCCTGGAGGCTAAATGAAGCGGGTATGAAAAGAAGCCATAAAAGCATTCTTTTTACGACGCCAAAAGGAGGAATTGAAGTATTGTGGAAAAGCATGAATGAGATGTTGATTAAATCAAGTACAATTAATTCGAAACGATAAGCGGATTATACCACCTTCTGCCAAATCATAGTTACTACAAGGGCTTTGTCGGAAAATTATCAATAAATATAGCTAATGGCAGATTTTACGATCTAACGCCTACGCGATTTAAAATTCCTTTCTGACGAAACCACACCGTTCAATATTCTACGATCCGAGATTTTGCCAAATTATCATTTACGCAAGATTTTCGGCCAATACTTATGGTGAATTGTACAATAAGCCCTTATCTTTGATGTAGAAGTAGTGTTAGCAGCCCGCTGCACTACTATTTTAATTTGGTTTTATTTGGTTAGGGCTGAGGTGGTGCTGTGGTGGCATCGCCTCTTTTTTTGTCCATTACAATCCTCTCGGCCACTAGAGGAGTATAACCATGAACTCCCTACCACTCAACGGCAATCTTCGCATCTACATCGTCACCAAAGCGATTGACTTGCTGCGTAGCAACGGAGTATCCTCTTCCTGGTTCATAGACTAACTGGTGTTTGCCATCGGAGAGTACGGTTCCTGTTTTCCGTTCAATGGCAATCTTTATCGGGACGCCCTGATCCTCTTCCACCATTAGTCGCTGCACGATCAATGTAGTGTCAGTTACGGTATAAGTAGTGATTTTATGTTTCCCAGAAAGCTGTTCCTCCTGCACCAGGTATTTCTCCAGCCATGCCGGACGATTGATATCTGCCTCCCGGAACAGGCGTAAATCATTACTGTAGTTGATCTCGATTCCTGTCTTAACTTCCTCCTTCCCGTTAAGGGTAATGGATTTATTCGCCCGCACTTTCCCTTCCGTCAGGCGTTCAATTTCGCCGTCCATATACCCGGAAAGATCGAAGAAGGGCGCGGCCTCCATGCTTTCCGGGGCGGGGTCGCTGGTGCAAGCGTAGGCAAGGAAGAGCAAAGTTAATACTGGCAGAAGTCGTTGCATAAATGGTAAATAGCTAGCCGGGGTGAAGGGTTGACTCCAAAGGCAGAATTATAGCAGCAACCACCCCTTCGTTCTATGGATTGTTCGAGGTGGCTGCTCATAGTATGTGTCCCTTGGTAGCGACGCAAGGAGTGTTTTCAATAGCAATCAGCTTTGATGCATATGCCCTGGCGTTGAATCCGAGTCCCCAGGCAATCTTACAGTTTTTCCTATCTTACTTACCACTACTACCTATCCAATACCACCATCATCGACACTTCCATTACCCACATCCGGCCACGGTTTAAATTTACCGTTTCCCACTCTCCAGAAGAGGTATTGGAACGGATTGCTGATCTACTTGAAAAAACTCCTCCCCATATTACGGGAAAAATTCTGCGAGAACATGTCATCCTTGACATTGTCGGAGAGGAGGTGCACTACTGGTCTCCGCAGCTCAACTTTCGGGTAGAGAAGGAAGAATTTGGAGAGGAAAGGACCATCATTGCGGGCCTCATCGGCCCGCGCCCCAATGTCTGGACCCTATTTATGTTTGTCTACTTCTCAGTAGGGATCGCCGGCTTTTTCGTAACCTCCTACGGCATCTCCCGCTACATGCTCGGAGAGTACTCTCATGCCTTGTGGGGATTGCCAATCGCCGCGCTCTTCATGGCTACTGCATACAAAGCCGGAAAGTTCGGAGAACAACTTGGAGCCGAGCAGGTAGACTACTTAAAAAGCTTCGTCAGCAAAGCGGTAGGAACAGACTTTGTCGTTGTACGATAAGATCAGAAATTAGGAGCTAGGAGCTAGGAGCTAGGAGCTAGGAGCTAGGAGCTAGGGGCTAGGAGCTAGGGGCTAGGGGCTAGGGGCTAGGAGCTAGGTCCACCCTAACTTCTAGTTCCTAACTCCTGTCTCCTATCTTACTCTGCGTAAGCCTCCAGCGGGGGGCAGGTACACACAAAGTTACGGTCACCGTAACCGTCATCAACCCGGGCAACACTTGGCCAGAACTTAAACCCTTCGCGTAAGTAAGGAAGTGGATAAGCCGCTTTTTCACGGCTGTAGGCGTGGTGCCACTCGTCAGCCGTAATCTCGTCGACGGTATGCGGAGCATTCTTAAGGACGTTATCCTTCTCGTCACCTTCGCCACGGGCAATAGCATCAGCTTCTTCCCGGATCGCAATCAGGGCGTCACAGAAACGGTCAAGCTCTTCTTTACCCTCACTTTCGGTAGGCTCAATCATTACCGTCCCAGCTACCGGCCAACTCAAGGTCGGAGCGTGGAAGCCATAGTCGATCAACCGCTTAGCCAGATCACCGGCTGTCATCACTGACTTGAATGGTCTCAGGTCAATGATGAGTTCGTGAGCAGACCGACCTTGCTCGCCCTGGAAGAGCACGTCGTAGTGGCTCTCGATCCGCTTAGCGATGTAGTTAGCATTCAGGATGGCGTACTCACTTGCCTCTTTAAGGCCTTTAGCGCCCAACATCTTGATGTAAGCATAGCTGATCAAGAGAATCGATGCAGATCCCCACGGGGCTGCAGATACCGCACCACTGGCTTTTTGTCCACCAGTCAGCTGCAGAAGATGGCTTGGCAAGAAAGGAGCCAAGGCCTCATTACAACAGATTGGGCCCATGCCAGGACCGCCACCGCCGTGAGGGATAGCAAAGGTCTTGTGCAGGTTAAGGTGACAGACATCCGCACCAATTTTGCCCGGGCTAGTAAGACCTACCTGCGCGTTCATGTTAGCTCCATCCATGTACACCATGCCGCCTGCTTCGTGCACAACCTCACAAATTTCTACCACTCCCGTTTCAAATACCCCGTAGGTACTCGGGTAAGTGATCATGAGAGCAGAAAGGTTGTCGCGGTGCTCCGCCACTTTAGCTTTCAAGTCATCAATGTCGATGTTACCCGCTTCGTCGGACTTAACGACGACAACTTTCATGCCCGCCATAACGGCGCTGGCAGGGTTGGTACCGTGAGCAGATTCGGGAATGATCGCCACATTCCGGTGGAAGTCTCCCCGGTCATGATGGTATGCCCGAATGACCAACAGCCCAGCATACTCACCACTAGCACCAGAGTTCGGCTGGAGGCTACAAGCCGTAAAGCCACAAATCTCTGCCAGATCACGTTCCAGTTCCGCAAACATCTGCTTGTATCCCTGCGCCTGCTCGATAGGCACGAAGGGATGGATGTCCGCAAATTCCGTCCAGCTAACTGGAATCAACTGCGTAGCTGCATTGAGCTTCATCGTACAGCTACCCAGAGGTATCATGCTATGACACAGACTGAGGTCCTTGTTTTCCAGACGCTTCAGATAACGCATCATCTTAGTCTCCGTCCGGTACGAATTAAAGTTCGGGTGGGTCAGGAAAGCAGACGTACGCTGCAGGCTTGCGGGAATCCGGTCTTCCAGTCCCTCAACGCCTCCATCTTCGGTCAGCTCTGCTCCGTCATAATCTAGCTCCGCTTCAAAAATGCGGCATACCGCCTGCAAGTCAGTAGTAGCTACCGTCTCGTCAAAACTGATCCGGATACCGCCTTCGAGCGGGTAGTAGAAGTTGTAGCCTTCCGTCTCGGCGCGCTGACGAATTTCCATGCGCTTCTCCGGAGACACCTCAACGTGTAGCGTGTCGAAGAAGGAATCACCCACCAGGGTAAAGCCTGCGTTAGTCAGCGTGTCCGCTAACAGGGCGGTGAAGTGATGCGTCCGCTTCGCAATAGCAATCAGGCCGGATGCACCATGATAGGTGGCGTAGAAGCCGGCCATATTGGCTAGCAGTGCCTGCGCAGTACAGATGTTTGAGGTCGCTTTTTCGCGACGGATGTGTTGCTCGCGGGTCTGCAATGCCATCCGTAGGGCATACTTCCCGTGACGATCCTGAGAAACACCAATAATCCGCCCGGGAATCTGACGCTTATACTTGTCTGTTGTGGCAAAGTAAGCAGCATGAGGGCCACCAAAGCCCATCGGAACTCCGAAGCGCTGCGTGTTTCCGACTACTGCATCAGCCCCCCACTCTCCGGGAGGCGTCAACAACGTAAGTGCAAGGATATCAGCAGCGACAATAGTAAACACCTTAGCCGCTTTTGCGCGTTCAACAACTTCCCGGTAGTCTTCCACCAGGCCTGATGCACCCGGATACTGGAGCACCATGGCAAAGACCTTGTCCTCCGGGAAATCGAATTCCGCAACCGGACGAACGTCAACCGTGATATTCAGTGGCTCGGCACGCGTGCGCAGCACCGCGATGGTTTGCGGTAATACCTCGTCAGATACTAAAATCGTCGCAACCGGCTCTCCCTTAACTTTTTTGTTGCGTTGACCGTAGAACATACTCATGGCTTCCGCAGCAGCCGTCCCCTCATCCAACAAGCTGGCGTTCGCTACGGGCATACCCGTCAGGTCACTCACCATTGTCTGATAGTTGAGCAGGCTCTCCAGGCGCCCCTGTGCGATCTCCGCCTGGTAAGGCGTGTATTGGGTGTACCACCCCGGATTGCTGAATACATTCCGAAGAATCACACTAGGAGTAATGGTGTTGTAATATCCCATTCCAATGAAGGAACGCATCACCTTATTCCGTTGAGCGATCTTTTTCAAGTGCTGCAAGTAGTAATACTCGCTAATGGCAGGTTGCACATCCAGCGGCTCACGCACCCGAATATTTTCGGGTACTGTCTGGTCCATCAGTTCCTCCATAGAAGAGGCACCAATGGTTTCGAGCATTGCTGAAGTTTCTGAGTTATCAGGACCAAGATGGCGATCACGGAACTGATCAAAACGGGGAGTAAGCGCTGGCATGATGCTGTAGTTTGAGGACGACGTTTTAGTTGTCGGCGCAAAGATAACTCCGGAAACCAAGATACGTTCACGTGGGCGCGGCCGCAGGTGCAAGGGGAGTGTCATAAAAAGCAATAAAAAAACGGCCTTAATTAAAGTTCCCCTTCCAGCGAACTGAAAGGGGAACTAAGTCTCAGGAAAGCCAAGAGTGAAGACTTCCGTTTATTCCGCGAGCTGTTGAGAAAAACTAAATGCTAAAGCTCCAAAGACATTCAACGGATGGCTGGTTACTATCGAGAAGATCGGAGATTGATCATTACCCTGACCAGAGTAAACAACTTCACCATCCATATTTAGGTCCTCACGATGATACCCTTCCAGCCTGAACGACTGAGACTGAAAGAAATTAGAGGGCGTACCGGTTACTTTACTAAAAATAATGCTAGGGTCATTACCACTGCCGGCATAAACGACAGTAATGTTACCACTGGCATCTCCAGCCCATAGTGCATATTGTCCATTTACTTCAGCTTGCTCCACTCCATCAAAAAATGGTGCATTGTTCCACAAGTCAAGTGATGTATCCGTAAAGTCAACATTTCCACCACTTTCACTCAATGTAATAGCATCTGCAGTCATCGTACCAAGGTGATTCCGGTGCCGTATTGCTATGTAGTAATCTCCTTCTACTACTCTTCTGAACAGTAGACTGGAAACTCCATCAATGTCAACTACATCGCCATCTTTTTGCAGGAGTCCTGCTCGGGTGGCAATAACAGTTTCCGCAGAAGCTGCACTCCTAAGCTCAACAAATACCCAGTCAACTACTGAGTTTCCACTCTGATCACTTAGTACAGTACCTGGGTCTGCAATAGTCTCATCCACCAGGTTATTCACCTGAGTAAATTCGGAGAGCGCTGAATAAGGTTCTGCAGCCGGAATCAAGCCCTGTACGCGAAGATCATCACGCATCAGGCCATCCGTTGAACCAAGTAAAGCGCCCTGTAGTCTTATCCGAGCAGCAAGTCTCACGAATGGCTCAGGTGGCAAGGCAGTGATGGTAGGATCATCCTCTATATTACTATTGTCATCAGAATCATCCATCACCGTATTACCCTCCGGATCACTACCAGTGACTTGTGCCTGGTTGCTGACAAAGCCAGCTACTAGGTCAGTATTCGTAATCGCATAGGTTACTGTAAACGTAGTATTGTCAACTGCACCCGGAGCTAAGCTCGCGATAGGTCCACCCAATACCGGAGCAAGCATATCAGATACTGACACATTAGTCAGAGGCACATTCCCCGTATTAGTGACAGAGAAAGAATAACCGATAGTTTCTCCTTCTTGTGCATATCCATCATTGTTTTCATCATTGAAAACCGCAGACTTAATTAGAGCAATGCTTACATCATCCCGAACATCGACATTGACAGTACAGGTGCCTGGATTACCACTTTCGTCTTGAATTTCAAGCGTAAGTTCCAGGTTCGGGTTGCCTACGTCACTCTCCTCAAACGTCCGATCAGCTAAAGTGCCTAATACAATCGGACCGATTGGATCAGCAGTACAATTATCATTCTCACTAATGACGACCGAAGAAATGATATCGCCCTCGGAAACCACAATGCCACCAGGTGGTATCATATCCGGTAGCTCAAACACAAAACTTGCAGTACAGCTTAATTCAGGGTCCGTAACATCATCTACGATAACCGTTTGATC
>CAZTTF010000141.1:0-3867 GCA_964616365.1 uncultured Lewinella sp.
AAAGGATCGCACTCCCAGCCACGGCCACGATGACGACTACAACATGGTGTCCCTTTACCTGATGGGACAGTATCCGGAAACCTACGCCCCCTACTCTACCAAGCTGCTGCAAGCTATCTGCGAGCAACTTGGAGCAAAGACCGTCCCACCCGCGGCTGATTTTCCACGCTATACTAAGATGCTGAAAACCCTCCGCCGTTTCTTAACTGAAGATAAAGTCGTGATGACCAATTATCAAACTTTACTCAGGGCACAGGATTTCCAGGGAGAGACGGCCCTTTTAGTATGGCTGTTCTTTAAGTCTTTAGGGAGCGAGTAAGGCACCGCAGGGGCAAAGCCCGGCCAGCAGGCGAGTAGCACCGCGGGAACACAAACCGGCCAGCACCCCCGGATGACGGCTCGGCTACGCCTCGCCATCATCCGAGGATAAGTCAAGTTCAACTCTTACGGAGTCTTATGTTGGAGGGGAGGTTAGATGCCCATCTCCGCCCGCGCAGCATCCAGAATTTTCCGGACTTCAGCAGGATCAGCCCCCTGCGCGTACACACGCAGTACCGGCTCGGTACCCGAAGGACGTACCATGATCCACTTGTCGTCACCATCCAGGTAGAACTTGGAACCATCTACATGGGCTACGTTGGTCACTGTGTAGGGACCAATTGTTTTGAAGGGGTTTTCCTTCGCTTGTTTTACGATTTCCCACTTGCGGTCATTTTCGACGTGTACGTCATCCCGGTCACAATTAAATGAACCAACTTTAGCGTAAACGTCTGCCACCAGCTCTTTGAGGCTCTTACCAGCCTTCGCCATGTACTCAGCGATCATCAGGCCAATCCAGATACCATCGCGCTCGGGGATGTGCCCGGAGACGGCCAGCCCACCTGACTCTTCACCTCCGACAATGACTTCCCGCTCCGCCATAATTTCGGCGATGTACTTGAAGCCAATTTTGGTTACTTCATAATCAAGGCCATACATTTCTGCCAGCTGCTTCAGCTTGTCCGTCACGGAGAAAGTCAGGATTACCTCACCGGTCTTGATGCCCTTGAACTCATACTGATACATCAGCAGTAGTAGCAAAATGTGGTGACTATCTACAAACTCTCCATCGCCATCAAAAAGGCCAATACGGTCTGCGTCGCCGTCGTTAGCGATGCCCAATGCCAACTTGGGGTCATTCTTGATTGTTTCGGCCAGCTCCGTCAGGTTACGTCCAATGGGTTCTGGTGCCTGTCCGTCAAACCCGGGGTTGACCTCACAGTGCAGGTGTGTCGCCTCGGGTAATAGCTTTTGCATGGCTGATTGTCCGGCACCATACATCGCGTCATACGCGATGCCGATTCCGCTATTGCGGATCAGGTCGATGTCAAAGCCCTGGTATACATGGTCTAGGTAAATTTGCTCAAAGTCATGCTCCTCTACTAAGCCCTGAGCTTTCAGGTCTTCATAGGCAGGAAGGTCCTGCGGAACTTCATCAGGAATCAATGCCTCCACAGCAGCTACATCAGCGGGAACACTGGGTCCTCCAAGACGGGATTTCAGTTTGTAGCCATTGTAACTTGGTGGGTTATGGCTTGCCGTAATAACTACCCCTAAATCAGCTTTTGCCTTTACTACGCCCAGGCTGACCATGGGGGTAGAGATGAATCCCGGAGCAACGAGGCTTGTAATCCCGTGCTTGCCAAGAACTCGTGCGGTTGTCTCCGTAAAGAGCTCACCTGCGAAACGACAATCGTAACCAATTACCACTCTGGTTCCGCCCTGTTGCTTAAGCCAAAGGGCGGTGCCTTCTGCGACCCGCTTTACGTTGTCAACGGTGTATTCCTGAGCGATGATGGCGCGCCAGCCATCGGTGCCAAATTTGATCTTTACGGGGTTCATGCTGAAGGTTATTTAAAGTAATTGGACTGCTGTAAGTAATGATTCAGCCGCAAGATATGTTCTTTCCGTTGGTTTTTGATTTCGGACACGTTCGTCGAAAAACGGTTTTTTACCACCGCTGGCCATTTTACCTTTGTCGGGTGGACATCCTTATTGGTTTACTTGTTGGTATTGGTGTAGGTATTTTTTCTACCTGGTTCCCGGGCATGCTGAACATGCAAGCGGTGAGTGTAGCTTGCCAGGCAGGCAGACCAAATGCTTATCGTTTCTCCATCGGCATGGCAATTGTCTTTCCGCTCCAGGCAGGCATCTCCATTTTCTTCGCCAATTTCCTTACCGACCACCCCTGGATCCTGGAAGGCCTGCGCCAGTGGGCCGTACCTCTTCTGATGGCCATCGGCGGCGTCTTTATCTTCAAAGGATTTTCAGCCCGCGCCAATCGTAAGGCACATATCAACAAGCCGTATAAGGGCGGCCCCATGAAGCGTGGCTTTGGCATGGCGATGCTTAACATCCTTAATATTCCTCTTTTCCTGGCCCTTGGCAGTTGGTTGATCGCTAACGGATATCTCCCTGATGCTCCCTTGCCTAAACTTATTTTCATCTTCGGCGTAGGAATCGGCGCGCTGATCATCTTCGTAATCTATACCCGCATGGCAGATTGGTTCTCCCGGCATGCGGCCGTATTAACCAGAAACATCAACTTCGTCATTGGTGGCTTACTGGTATTCCTGGCGGCAATCCAGGCCATCAGAATGATGTAATATAGAAGTACGCTTAACAAACGAATGGCCTATCCTCCAGAAAAGGCTTTAGAACAACCTGACTTCCCGTTCCAGGGTGACGCCAAACTGTTTGAGCACCTCTGAACGGACAAATTCGCTGAAGGCAAGTACCTCCTTACCCGTTGCTCCGCCGTGATTAACCATCACTAAAGCCTGTTTGGCGTAGGTGCCAACCCTGCCATCGCGGGCACCCTTGAGCCCCGCCTGATCGATCAGCCATCCTGCCGGCAACTTAACCGAATGCTCATCAATCGGGTAAGAAGGGATGTTCGGGTACCGATTCTGGAGATCAATAAGCACCTCACGGGGCACTACCGGATTCTTGAAGAAGGAGCCACTGTTACCGAGGAAAAACCAATCGGGAAGTTTACCCCTTCGGATATTCGTTACGGCGAGTGCCACATCTGCAGGTTGTGGATCATCAATCCCCAACCGCTCCAGCTCAGCAGTAATGGCTCCGTAGCCGATCCGCACCTCATGGTTCGGAGCATTCAGGCTAAAGTCAACCGCAGTAATCAAAAACTTACCTGGCTCCCGTTTAAAGCGACTGTCCCGGTAACCGAATTCACAGTCCTTAGGAGATAAGACTTTTGGCCCCTTCCCGTATTCCCAGACATGGACTGCCGTGATGTACTCTGCTACTTCGGAGCCGTAGGCTCCAATATTCTGTACGGGAGCGGCACCAACAGTTCCGGGAATAAGCACCAGGTTTTCCAGACCACCCCACCCCTGATCAAGCGTAAAGCGGACCAATTGGTTCCAATCCACCCCAGCGCCAACACGGAGGCGAACTTCCTCTATTCCTCCAGCAAGTGCCGCAGCCTTTGCCTCACTTAATGGTTGACCGGCTTCGTCGATGTAGGTGATACCACCAAGCAATACGTGCACTGTCAGCCCCGCAATTTCTTCCTGAAGCAGCAGGTTACTTCCTCCCCCCAGCACCAGCGCCGGAGGCTGCTGAAACACCGGATCATTCAACTGGGACAGTTTTGTCAGGGCAAGGTAGCGGGAGGCAACGGAAGGAAGCCCGAAGGTATTGAGCTGCTGGAGGGAGACATTAGTACGAATCATTCGGCGAGGGGCTCAAATTGCAGCCGGGCAAGGGCAGAATACGCCCCGTTGGGGCGTTGGCTTAGTTCATCGTGGGTGCCAGACTCGATGATCTGACCGTTTTCAATTACGTAAATACAGTCTACTTCCC
>CAZTTF010000142.1:0-4225 GCA_964616365.1 uncultured Lewinella sp.
GAGTTTACTTACAGCCATGCTGCTTCGGGCTCTTGTCCTGCGGTAAGTTCCACGGCGACGATTACGGTTACCGACCAGCTGTTGGCAGGTACGGATGGTGTTGATGAGTTCTGTGAAGGTGAGACTGCGCTGCAGAACCTCTTTGACGTGATTACTGGTGAAGATGCTGGTGGTACATGGACGGAGACTTCAACGACCGGTTCCGGCGTCACGGTAGGAGATGGTACCGCCATTGACTTCAGTGCTGCTGCTCCGGGCGTTTACGAGTTTACTTACAGCCATCCTGCTTCGGGCTCTTGTCCTGCGGTAAGTTCCATGGCGACGATCACGGTTACGGAACAACTCGTTGCCGGCGAGGACAACAGTGACGAATTCTGTGTAGGTAGTGGTGCAAACTATGACCTGACGGCGCTTCTCATAGGTGCTGATGCGGGTGGTGATTGGGCGCAGACTGGTGGAAACACTGTGGATATCTCAGACCCCACCATTGTAGACTTTAGTGCTGCTGCTCCTGGAGTATACACTTTCACTTATACTCACGATGCTAGCGGTTCTTGCCCTGCTGATGTGGCAACCTTCATTATTACCATCCGTAACCCAATAATCGGACTGGTTAAAGAAGGTGTTTTCCAGGACGAAAATGGTGATGGATTTGCCCAAGAGGGAGAAACTATCTTCTACACCTTTACGGTAACTAACCTAGGTGATGTAAATCTGACTAACGTTGTTGTTACTGATCCGCTGGTAGATGTGGATGGAGACCCAATCCCAACCCTTGCTGTTGGTGAGAGTGATGCAATAACCTTTACTGCAAGTTACGCCGTACAACAAGACGATATTGATGCTGAATTGTTTGAGAATCAGGCATTCGTGACGAGTGACTATGCGCTATGTGGTCCTATTACTGACTTCTCAGATGATACCAGTCCATTCGAAGACGATCCAACCGTAGTTGTTTTAGTCCCTGAGCCAGTAGTTAAGCTGCTTGCTAAAGTTCGTTTGCAAGGCTCATTGTTTGGTAACGAAAACGACCTAATGCGAGACGACTTAAGAAGTCAGGGACTTATTCCTGCGACGGAGCCTTATACCGCACTGACTAATTTTATTCACGTGAATAATTTAGTAACTGAAACGGTTGCTGACCCTGCAATAGTTTTCGCAGACAACGGTGATAACTCTATTGTTGATTGGGTATTTGTTGAACTGCGCAGCGTAAGTAACCCCGGCTTAGTCGTGGCTACCCGCTCCGGGCTTGTACAACGTGACGCCGATATTGTTGACATAGATGGCATTTCCCCTTTATGCTTCCGTCAGGTAGTTGAAGGAGAATACTTTGTAGCTGTCCGTCACAGAAACCACTTAGGTACTATGACTGCAGCTTCGATTACAATGACTGAAGCAGGAACAGTCGTCGATTTCACGGATACTAATCTTGATTTGTTCAATACGCCCCCATCTAGTCCACTATTTAGCTTTGATGGCCTCGAACAGGTGACGGTTAATGGTCAGTACGCGCTATGGGGCGGAAACGCAAATGTCAACAACTCGGTGATTTTTGCTGGACAGAGCAATGATATCTCTGCAATTTTCAATGAAGTTGACGGTGCTCCTGCCAACATATTCAGGTCACAAGCGTTCATTTTTGCTGGCTATAACGAAGGTGACGTTAACATGGATGGCAATACTATTTTTGCCGGACAGAATAACGACATTAATCCTGTGTTTGAGAACATAGACGGCCATCCGCTGAATATCTTGAGGTCACAAGCCTTTATTATTCGCGAACAATTGGCTGAGTAAACGGTAAATAATCGGGGAGTCTGTACTGTTAGACTCCCCGGCTATTGCTTTTAACACCCTGTGTTTTAGACCTTTGACTTAAGTCAAATAATAGTGCTATCTTTGATGCACGTTTTTCATTTAGTATTTTACGACCTCTGTTTTTTATAAATCCATGAAGATGAAACGACCTTTACTATTTCTTTTATTGGGTGTGCTATTTTATAGCAGTGCTTTAAGCGCCCAAAACGTAACATATGGTCTATCCCAAAGTGAGGGTAATCCGGCTGTTGTAACAGCCCTAGCATATCCTGATTTCTCGGCGGATAACATTGTTATTCCAACCTCAACGTTTGCTTTTTACCTTCCTTCCGGAACTACAACAACCCCCTCCGTTGCACCTTTACCTGCAACTGGCTCCTTTACCGATATAACGGGTGACTGGGATGCTCAGCTACTTACGGCCGAAACTTACGCTGGTCTTGGTCTAAATCCAGCAGACCTAGAAGGTAACGATGTATATCAGGTCATCCTGCAAACAGCTCCAGTAGTTAACGACGTAGTTGCTGGAGTTCCAATCGAACTGTTTTCTTTTGAATTACCTGAAGGATGCTCTGGTGGGAATATTGAAGTACTGACCAACGATAGCCCGCTACAGATGGCGGTTATTGGCAACCTTTTTATTAACCTGAACAATGAGATGTCAATAGCAATTGACGTCCCTGGTGCTTTTGATCGCTACGGCGGAAATAATCCTGATGCATTCATCTTTCCTTGTGATTGTGACGATGACATTCAGGTAGCCTGTATTTCAGAAATAAACCTGACGCTCAACGATAATTGTGAGGCATTCGTTATTCCTGAAATGGTTTTAAGCGGAAATTACGCTTGTGCAGATGAAATCATTCTCACCATTGGTGATACCGATTCTAATGTAATTACCGGTTGCGGACCTCAAACTTATATGGTAGACATTATCGTAGATGGTGAGATTGTCTATAACTGCTGGGGTACCGTTATCGCAGAAGATAAGACCGCTCCAGAGGTGCTTACCCAAGTTGCTCCAATCGATCTACTTTGTGTAGATCTGGATGAAAATCAAGTGGCCTTGCTTCCTGACGATATTAGCCGTTGCTACCGGGTATTTGCGGCAGACGGTTCAACCGTTCCAGGTTCTATGGACCCAGCACTTGCCGCCGCACTCAGTGCGAACGTTGGTTCAAGTGCAGCAGTTGTACCAACTTTCTTTGATGGTTGTGCTGAACAGCTTGAAGTATGTGTAACAGAAAGTCTTGAATCTGATCCAGACGACCCGATGTGTAACGATATCGTACTAACTCGTACGTTCACGGCTACGGAAGTATCTTCTTGCGTAAGCGCTTCTGGCGAAGAGAACGAGCCCGTAGTATCTTCATACGTAATTACGTTCACGCGTCCAGGTCTTGACGACCTCAACGGTGATAACATCCCTGCCACTGCTAACTTCGAACTTTGTGGCGATACCAGCGGTAGTATCGCCGATATCCGTGCAACATACCCTGATCCACGCCCTCAGGATTATCCGTTCCTCGCTCTTGACGGACGTATGTTCTCACTCGATGTTGATAATCCGGTTTGTAACATCGGAGTAACCTATTCAGATGGGAATCCGACGATCACCTGCGCTAGCACTTACAAGTTTGTGCGTACTTATACCGTTATAGACTGGTGTAATCCTGACGAAGTAGCCACATTCTCACAGATTGTGAAGGTAGGAGATAATACTGCACCTGACTTCAGCGGTCCTACGCAGGATCGTAACCTTGACGGTGTTGCTGACGGCGACCTGATCTACGCTACCAATGCCGGAACGAATTGTGCCGCCTTTATCATCCTTGATGGTGCCGGTGTGTCTATCTCTGACGTTTGTACTGCGGACGAGGATATCATTCTGACAGCTACGATTTACCCCAATGGTGATCTAAGCGCTAATCCTATTGGAACTTTTGACGTTGACCTGTTCAACGGCACTCCTGAAGTAACTACCCCTATCCCGGTTGGTACCCACCTGTTGGTGTACACCTACTCTGATGGTTGTGGTAACGAAGGCTCTGAGTCCTTCCCCTTCACGGTTGTTGATGGTACCCCTCCTGTGGCTACTTGTGAGGATGGCCTGAACATCAGCATCTCTTCTGGTGGTACTAACGGAGGCGCTTCCACTGGTGTAGCAGTACTTACGCCAGACATGATTGACGCCGGTTCTTCTGACGACTGTTCTGAAGTTACGCTGAGCATCGCTCGCGTTAACGGCAGCAACATTAACACGGAGCCATACGACGATCAGCTGATCCTTACTTGTGCTGACCTCGGTACGGTACGGGTAGGTCTGCGGGTAGAAGACGCTGAAGGCAACGTTAACTTCTGTTGGTTAGACGTACTGGTAGAGGACAAGAACATCCCAACTTGT
>CAZTTF010000143.1:0-14731 GCA_964616365.1 uncultured Lewinella sp.
CCTGCCCAAGAACGCCCCAATCGGTGTTATCCCTGTAGATGCTATCTACACGCCAATCAAGAATGTTGCTTACCGCGTAGAGTCTACCCGTGTAGGTCAACGGACTGATTACGAAAACCTGATTCTGGACATTAAGACGGATGGAACCATCCACCCTGAAGATGCCGTTCGCGAAGCAGCGAACATCATGATCCAGCACCTGGTCCTCATTACCAACGAAGCTATCGTGATTGATAGCCCCGGTGCTCGTGAAGAAACCATCGTTGATGAGCACATCCTGCACATGCGTAAGCTACTCAAGACGAGCCTCGAGGACCTCGACCTGTCGGTACGTGCTTACAACTGTCTTAAAGCTGCCAAGATCAACAGCCTCGGCGAACTTGTTCGCTACGACACCCACGAACTGCTGAAGTTCCGCAACTTCGGTAAGAAGTCGCTCGTGGAAATCGAAGAATTGCTAGTCGAAAAAGGACTGACTTTCGGGATGGACCTCAGCAAGTACAAGCTTGACGAAGAGTAAATCAAAAGACCGGAACTAGGAGCTGAGAGTTAAGCTCTGGCTCCTAGTTCCGAACTAACAGGGCCGTCCGTAACCCGGACGTTATTTAACCACGGTAATTACCCACCCAGTAAGCAGGTGCCCGACTTGCGCTGATCTGGTAGAAAGTGTTGCCGGCAAAATCACTGAGACAATGCGTCACGGTAAGAAATTCAACCACTTGGGTCGCAAAAGCGCCCACCGCAAAGCTACGCTTCGCAACCTCGCCATCGCTCTGTTCACGCACAAGCGCATCAACACTACTCTGGCTAAGGCCAAGGCACTGCGTAAGTTTGCTGAGCCACTGATCACGAAGGCAAAAACTAACGACATGCACAACCGCCGTGTCGTATTTAGCTACCTGCAGAACAAAGAAGTAGTTACTGAACTATTTGACGGGGTCGCTGGTAAAGTTGGCAACCGCCCAGGTGGTTACCTCCGCATCATCAAGACTGGTTTCCGCCTCGGTGACGGTGCTGAAACGGCTATGATCGAGCTGGTTGACTACAACGAAGTATATACCAAAGGAGGTAAGAAGGCTGGTAAGACCCGCCGTAGCCGCCGTGGTGGTGGAAGCAACAAAGCTGCTGCTGCAGTTGCTGCTCCTGAAAAAGAAGAAGAGTAAGCCCTGGCTTTCTTCTCAAATTCTAGAAAAACCCGGAAGTGCCATTAGGTGCTTCCGGGTTTTCTTTTTGGTAGAGGTTGGATATGTAAGCTGGTCTGACGGACTGTACGCAGTAAGCTATTACTGCCAGCCATCCCGCTCAATACGTTCGTATTTGACCTGAACTGCGGCACGCAGTTCTTCCTGATATGCCGCCATTTTACTGCGGATGGCTTCATCCTGAGCACCCAGGATACGGGCTGCAAGCAAACCTGCATTCTTGGCGCCATCCAGTGCTACGGTAGCAACGGGAATTCCACCAGGCATCTGGAGGATGGAGAGCACGCTATCCCAGCCATCTATGCTGTTCCTGCTTTTGATGGGAACACCAATCACTGGTAAGGGCGTAATACTAGCCACCATCCCGGGCAGGTGGGCGGCGCCTCCGGCGCCGGCAATCACAACCTTCACACCACGGGAAACTGCCTTTTTAGCGTAGTCGAAAAGCCTGTCCGGAGTCCGGTGAGCAGAAACGACCGTTACTTCAATGTCAATGCCAAATTGCGTGAGTATTTCAGCTGCTTGTCGCATAATGGGGAGGTCACTGTCAGACCCCATAATGATGGATACCATAGATGGATGTAATTGTTAGATTGGTTGCAGGGTTGCAGGGTTGCAGGGTTGCAGGGTTGCAAAATATGTCTTTATTGAATCAACTTCTCAGCATTTTTCAGATTGGCAACTGCAACAACTGCCCCTAAATCTCAAAGTCCAGTGCACGACGTAGCACCCCACTGTCTCGCTGTTTTGCGAGCTCATCGTAAGTTTCCTTATTGAAACTGTAGAGTACTGCAGGGCGATGGGCAACGTTTTGCTGGCGTCCGACTTCCTCAAGAATGCCGGTACGCAGGATGCGGGTACGGAAGTTACGTTT
The DNA here is from genome assembly GCA_964616365.1 of uncultured Lewinella sp. GTDB lineage: Bacteria > Bacteroidota > Bacteroidia > Chitinophagales > Saprospiraceae > Neolewinella. The sequence goes on from CAZTTF010000143.1 coordinate 2,077, forward strand.
GTTAAAGCCCTTGTCTACGTTAAGTACTGTTTCGTACAGCTGCTGTAATTGACCAAGGGTGAATTGCTCAGGAAGTAATTCAAACCCAATGGGTTGGTAACGGACTTTTGCCGCCAGGCGATTATTCGCTGCCGCAATAATGTCACTATGGTCAAAGGCCAGCTCCGGGAGTTCCTGCAAAGAAAACCACTCTGCTTTTGTAGCGTCAGATGCTGCTACCGCAGGGTGGTCCTGGAGGTTGACCAGGGCAAAATAAGCTACGGAAATAACCCTGCCCCGAGGATCTCGACCCGGCTTACCGAAGGTGTATAACTGCTCTACGAACAGGTCTTTTACGCCTGTTTCCTCTTCCAGTTCTCGCAATGCGGCCGTTTCTAAATCCTCGTCCATATCTACAAATCCACCGGGTAGAGCCCAGCTTCCCTGGAAGGGAGCACTGCCGCGTTGGATCAACAGAAGCTTGAGTTCTTTACCCCCATCATAGCCATAAACGACGATGTCAACGGTGACGGAAGGGCGTGGATATTCGTAGCTGTACATGCTTGCAAAGATAGGTTAGTTTAAAAATAGCCAAAAGGGTCGGTTAGTTGAATTTGGCATGGATTGCGGCACGACGATCAAATAACCTGTTATCCGGTCCGTAAAGGACTGAATCGTGCTGCCATTGCGCCCAGTTTTCGCGGGCGCGAACGCGGGTGCCGGGGAGGTCAGGAGGGGCAATGAGGAGTTGCCCGTCGGTAAATACTGGTTGGAGGAGGTCTGCGTAGCCCGCAACGTCCTTCACTGGCATCAGCTCACCACTTTGGTTGACAATAGCTGCTGTTGGGGAGTTGGCATCAAAGGTGTTAAACAGCTGGCTTCCGATGGTTTTTCCTGTTGCGTCGAAGTAGCGCCGTACTTGCAGCTTGCCGGGGAAACTGTTTTTGATTGGGGTCTCCGAGAGTTTAATCCGGTCTTCCCATTCCCCCTGTTTATTCTGGATAGCGGCAAGCTTATACACACCGCCTAAGGCGGGCTGATCGTAAGCAGTGGCTAAGCGCGTACCGATGCCCCAGGTATCAATTTTCGCTCCCCGGGCCTTGAGGTCCGTAATGGCGTATTCGTCCAGGCTGTCAGAGGCCACCACCGCCGCGTCGGGGAACCCTGCAGCATCCAGCATCTGACGGGCTTTAATGGAGAGTGCCACTAAATCTCCGCTATCCAAGCGGATACCCAACATGGCATGCCCGCGTTCGCGCAACCGCTTCCCAACGGCAATCGCATTACGTACGCCTTCTTCTGTATCATAGGTGTCAACCAGGAATATGCAGTTATTGGGCATCGCGGCCGCGTAAGCTTCAAAAGCATCGATCTCGTTCGGGAATACCATGACCCAACTGTGGGCGTGAGTACCCTTTACCGGAATGTCATAATACCGGCCAGCCCAGACGTTCGAGGTGGCGTCGCAGCCACCAAGGTAGGCAGCACGACTCGCCGTTAAGCCACCATCGAGGCCCTGGGCCCGCCTTAACCCGAATTCCAGCACCGTATCATCTCCGGCTGCCGTTTTTATACGGGCAGCTTTGGTGGCGATTAGGGTACTGAAATTCATCACGGTTAACAGGGCTGTTTCTAGTAGTTGTGCCTGGATCAAAGGCGCTTCAATACGGAGCAATGGCTCGTGCGGCAACGCAATCTCCCCCTCCGGGATAGCATGCACTGTACCACTGAACTTCATGCGCTGTAAATAATTAAGAAATGGCTCCTTGAAGAGTGGGCCCCCATTCGCGCCTTTAAGGCGACCGAGATACTGGATATCATCGACGCTGAACCGGAAGTTTTGGATCAGGTCAATGGCAAGAGGAAGTCCTGCTGCTACCGCACAATCTCCGCCAAAGGGCGGTTTACGGTAAAAAAGATGGAATACAGCCTTGCGCTCATGCATTCCCTGGTCGTAGTACCCTGCGGCCATCGTCAGTTGATATAAATCTGTGAGCAAACCAAATTTGGCGCGGTAAATCTCTCCGAGGTGACTATAGGGCAGCATACTTAGTTTAAATTTTAAACAAAGTTAATTCCGATCCACCATATTTCCAAATTCGCGGAGCGAACCTCTCATATGGCTTGTAGCTTTTATTGATAGTCAGGATGAATGAGCCAGGCTTGTTGTATCGTGCTGATAGCTGCTTAAGGAGCAATATCAACGCTTCTGTTACTTAACACCTTTTAACCCGTCTTAACGTCTCCGTACCGAAATTGCGGTACAGGAATACGTTTAACTCCCATTCCAACAAACTACTATACACTATGCGTATTATTCTCTCCTTCCTACTCTTTGCTGTTTTCTCTGCTACAGGGTTTGCCCAGTTACAACTGGGTCTCCGTGCGAGTTATGGTTTCTCTGACATTCGTACTGACAGCGAGCTGGATGCTATTTCTGACCAGTTCAGTAACGCTTCCAGCCTGTCCTTTGGCCTGATTGCGGAGTTGCCCATCACGTCCGCTTTGAGCTTACGTTCCGGCCTGGAGATTAACCGCCGGGGAACTACTGCTGAGTTAGGGCAGGATGCTCAGATTTTTGGTGCTTCCATCCCCTTTGGCGCGGAGGCGAAAACCCGCTTCACTTACGTAGATGTCCCGGTACTGGCGCAGTACAACCTGCCCGTTGGTGGTGGCGCTCTGACGCCATACGTGTTTGCCGGACCTAGTTTCGGGGTTGCCACGCAGGGCAACATCCGGACTACCGCTACAGCGCTTATTTCCTTTAATCTGATGACGACGGATATCGATCTCGATGAGATCGACTACGAACGGATGCACGTTGCAGCAGTGGGCGGACTTGGCCTGAAGCTCGGCCTTGGTGATCAGCTTATTGCCTTCGCAGAAGGCCGTTACGAGCAATCGTTGTCCCAGCCATACGACGTCCCGGTATTGGACGCTAAAACAGGGTTCAAGGGATTCCAGTTTGGCGCTGGGTTTATGTTTAAGCTCTAGATCCGGAGGGCTTCATAGCTGCACAACCGTGGTAAAGACAAATAGCCCGTCGCGACAATTCCTCATAGTCATCTATCAGTAGTTGTCGCGGCGGGCTTTTTGCGTGTCAAAAGCCAGGGTTATACTCCCCGCGGTTACCAGAGGTGAAATCTGTGACGAGGCTTTTATCTCAGCTGGACGCAAAAAGAGTCCGTTACAAATCACCTGGTGCGGTCGAGGGGAGTATAGCTCAATCGTAAGCTTATCTCATCAATACAAAGTCTCCCTTAAATACCTGCTTGGTGCCATCGTCCAGGATGACTACTACAGAAAAGACTAATACTTGCGGATTCATGAGGTTGCCGTCGTGGCGTCCGTCCCAACCAAATTCGGGCTCGTTGGGAGGAAAATTGTTTCCTCTGAAGACGTTTTCTCCCCAGCGATCAAAAATATCCATAGACTCAATCTCTACCACCCGATCATTGGTGAATAGGGTAAAGCGGTCGTTTGTACCATCTTCATTCGGTGAGAATACGTTGGGGGCAAAAACCTCAACCCCTCTCAGAGCGAGGAGTTGGAGGGAGGTTGAGATGATACAACCGTTCTCATGCACTACCTCGAGGATATAGTTCTGGGAATTTTCCGCAATGTAACGGGTGGTGAGACAGGTGTCACAAGACAGTTGATTGGGTGGTGTCCACTGAATTGAGGCCAGTTCATCTGTAGGAACACTGACGTCAACGGAGATCATTCCTGAGTCACCCTGCATTACTGACAAAAAGAGCGGTTCAGTAATCTTTAGGTCCGGGCCTGGAGCAATATTGATCAAGGTATCCGTCTGGCAACCATTTGCATCAGTGATTACGATATTATAGTCACCGGGCGGAAGCCGGGTGAAAAATCCTGCGCTATTAACGCTTTGACCATTCAGACTGTAGTCGAATGGCGATTGCCCTCCGGTGATCTCTTCGATGATGATCCTGCCATTGTTCTCGCCGGCGCAACGTTCGGGAATGATCTCGATCTGGGTGATTTCCGGGATATCGGTTGTTGATTCGATAATTATACTATCAACAGCGACACAGCCATTAGGGTAAGTAGCGGTGAAGACGTAAGTCCCGGGTTCGGTAGTAGCCGTATTAAGTTCTGTACTTACCACATTACCATTCAGCGTCCATGCATAACTTCCGGGCGCGGAAGAAGTTGCCACGAGTGGAGCAGTGGGCTCAGCACAAGTGATGGTTGCGCCGGGGCCGGTAGTAATGGTTTGGCGACAGAAAGAACAAGCGGCTGGAGCCATTACGGTGAACTGGGTCAGGCAATCAGGGTTTTCAATATCCGTTAGGATCAAACCAAGATTACCGTCGGAAATCAGGAAAGGACCAACAGTGATGGTCTGTCCAAAGACTCCACCCAGCGTTCCGTCAGTAGATTGCCATTGCCCGGCAGTATTCTGTCCGGAGACTGTAAGCTCGAAGGTGAAAGTGTCATCACTGGAGTCGTTCCCTGTACCCTGATCATTACAGCGAACGTTGGTAACAGTGGCCTGGATAGTACAGGCATCCGTACAGGGTTCCAGTGGCCCGATGGTATCAGTTGCTGTACAGTCGGTTTCTTGTTCGTCCATCACCGTAACGGTGGGGGCGGCGCCGTCGGCAGGGAGGATGAGGGTGCCTCCGATTCCGTAAGTGAAGGTAGCGGTAGCTACGTCATCAAGCAGGACAACGAAGGTGTTGTCATCACCGCCCGCAGTTGCAGCGGCATTGATGGTGAGTTCGTAGAAGTCATCACTCTGGATGGAAACCGTGCCGTTATCGTTGCACACCAGGTTAAGGGCGGTAATGGCGATGGCGCAGGTTGGTGAACAAGTTGCCGGAGCAGGTGCTGTAAGCTGCGTAATGCAGCCCAGATTGTCATCGTCTTCTACGTCAATGACCTGATCACCACCTGAGATGGGGTAAGGGCCAAAGGTAGTGGCGACTCCGTAGGTTCCGATGGTTCCATCGGTTGCAGTCCAGCTAGTAGCGTTGTTCATGCCAGAAATGACGGCCGTAAAGGTAAAAGTGTCGTCACTGGGGTCGTTGGTTCCCTCATCGTTACACTGGATGTTACTCACGACGGAGCTGATCATACAAACCGGGGAGCAGGATGGGGGAGCGCTTACCGGGATTTGGACCCCACAGGCAGGGTTTTCGGCATCGCTGATGTCCAGTAGCAGGTCGCCATCAGTAATCAGGTAAGGGCCCATTGTCAGCGTTGTGCTGAAGGCATTAATCGTAGGGTCTCCGGCGATCAGCCATCCCATGCTGGTGTTTTCCCCTTCTACTGTCAGGGTAAAGGTAAAGGTGTCGTCGTCCGGGTTATTTGTGCCGGCATCGTCGCAAATGATATCGCTAACCATACCCGTGATGCTACAAGGACCGTTACAGGGGTCCAGCGTCCCAATTGACTGAGCAACAGAGCACGTGCCTTCGCCTTCATCAGCCACCTCAAAGAGGGGCGTGCTACCATCGGCGGGAAGCGTTATTTCGCCTCCGGTCCCGTAGGCGAATACGGCAAAAGGTATGCCGTCGACAAATACCGTGAAGTTCCCGGTGCCTCCGCCGTTGACGACGTCAGCATTGACAGTGACGGTGTAGAAATCATCGGATTGGATGGAGGTAGTACCATTATCATTACAGAAGACATCCAAGTCCGTAATGTTGATCTCGCAGACGTCAGAACAGGTCGCGGGAGCAGTGACATCCAAAGAAAGGGGACAAGTGGTATTTATCAGGTCAGAGACGGTAAATACAAGATCACCTCCGGAGATAGGGTAGGGGCCAAAGGTCAAGGTATCTCCATAGTTGCCAACGAAGCCGGTTTCTTCCCAGGTCCAACTGTCAGACACGTTCACACCCGTAACGACGGCGTCAAAGAAGTAGACATCGTCGCTGGGGTCCGTATTGGTTCCGGCATCGTCACAAACGGGGAAGAAGATGGTCAGGCCAAGGTTACAGTCAGGCGAGCAATTGGCTAGTGGGCCAATTGTCTGATCATCCGTACAGGTTGATTCGTCACTATCGGTTACGGTGATGAGGGGGCTCCCGCCATCGGCGGGGAGGGAGAAAGTAGATACTTCACCGTAGTTGAAGGTGTTGTTCACGATCCCATCAACCAGTACATCATAGGTGCCGCCTGCGGAACCATTTAAGGCAGACGTGGAAATGGTAATGGTGTAGAAATCATCATCCGGATTCGTTGGGGTAACGTTGTCGTTGCAGACGAATTCTAACTGATCGATACTGATCAGGCAATCTGGAGAACAAGTTGGCAGCGGTCCTAATGATCGGGTGACCGTACAGGAGCGGGAGTCATCGGTAAACGTTAACAGCAGTGACTGGTCGTTCGCAGGTATAATTTGGGTAACGGGGCTCCCGTAGGCAAAGCTCCCCCAGTCTATCGTGCCATCATTAACGGTGTAGGTGCCGGCACTTCCAAGGGAATTGGAGAGGGTGAAGGTTACCTCATAATCATCATCGCTAGGGTCGCTGGAGGTGCCATTGTTGCGGCAGTTAGCTTCGAAGGTGTCAAAGATGATCTCCAGCCCCGGAATGATGGTGAAATCTTCCGTTGCTATACAACCGGCATCGCTCTCAACGTATACGGTGTAATCTCCAGGGGGCAGGTTGGGGAAGGTGTTGTTGGTTGTCCAAACCATGCTGTCCAGACTGAATGTTGCACCTGCGGGTGCGCCCACAACTGCTACGCCATCTGCTGCTCCCGGACAACTTTCTCCGGTTAAGTCCAGACTGATGTCCGGAGGAAGATTAACCATTAGTGTCACCGTGACGATTGCCGTACAACCATCGTCGTTAGTGATTAAAGCAAAAAGATCCTGACTGCCAGGGGTGGTATTCACGAAGTTGTCGGGCAGGGCCGGGCTTCCCATTTGGGCAGCGGTCAGCGATTCGAAATAGGTAAACGTTAATCCCGGAGCACTATTGATCAGCGTATCCGCATCAGAGAGCGTGAAAGGAGCGAGACCGTCATCGTTAGTGTCGCAGGTAACCAACATGGCGTCCATGCCAGTCGGGACATCGTTAATGTCAAAAATAACCAGTGTGCGAAGCGCACTGGTACAGCTATCAGCGATGATTTCAGTTTCTGTGTAATACTCGTAGCGTCCCGGCATGGTCTCCGTTGGCGTATAGGTCGTACTGGCCACCAGAAACGGCATGCCACCGGTTGGCGTGGTGTACCAATTGGCCGTTTCACCTGCTCCTACGGTGACGGATAGCTCAGGGTTGGGGTCGCCTACACAAATCTCAAGCGGTCCATCATTTACCGGGGGGGTAACATTGGGACAATCACAGTCGGGAGGATTGACCGTGAAATTCTGCTCGCAGCCCACAGCTATGGGGTTGCTGGCGGTGATCGTTACGGTATTGGCAATTGGGATATCGGAAATGGTATACTGATCTCCTCCGAGATCGGTCAGGAGTCCGCCGCCTATGCTTGTGATGATGAACCCATTGCCGGAAAGGTCAATGCTGTAAAAATTTAGATCATCAGAACAGGTCAGGTCGGCAATGTCAATGCTGATCGGTGCTAGAAGTTCCAGGGTGACGGTTGCGGTGTCATTGGGGCATACTCCGAGCGAGTTAACAATATATAGGAAATCATAGGTGCCAGGGGGGGCGACCGTGAGGTTGACGTTGCCCGGAACGCTCAGGTTAACTCCGGAGCCGTCAGTATCAACCCACTGTCCTGACTGGTCAGTGGTGCCACTGATATAGCTGAACAGATCGATGCCATCGGCCAATTCAAAGCAGATGGTGTCGATGGTGCCAACACCCGCATTAGGTACAGGGTCTACGTTCAGGGTGAAGGGCGCTTCATCACTGCATCCGTCTGCATTGGTCGCAAGAACGAAATAGAAGGTAGTATCAGCAGGACTGACTACGAGGTCAGTGATTTGATTCATCGTTGTTGCGGGAGTACCAGTATGGTAAGTTATGTCAGGGTTAGTCGTGTTCTGATCGGTCACCGAAACGGTGGCCAGGTCAAAGTCTTCACCGTTACAGATGGTTGCCTGGTCTGGCATTAGGCTGATGTCGGGGGCTTCCTCGATAACAACGGTTTGGGAATAACTAATGACATTTCCACTACAGGGCGAGGTGAAGCTCCAGTCATATTGTACTTCGGTAGCGCTGAGGTTGGTCACCGAGGCAACCACGGTCCCTTCGATCGCACAATCACCTGTTTCTCCGTTAGAATATTCCAGCTCGGGAGGGTCAGCGAAGTTACTGCCGCAACTGAGGCTGCCGTCAGTAGGGAGGTTGATGAAGACCGGGTCCGGAACAGGTAAGACCGTTAGGGTTTGCGTGTGGGAGATAACTTCTCCACAATCGTCGGTAAAAGACCATTGGTTGGTGATGAATCCTCCACATTCATCTACGACTCCGAAAGAAAATGGACTGGCGAAACCGAGTTGTTGGCAGGCGGCACTAGCATTATTGCTGTAAAAGAGGGTAAGGCTGGCGCCGGAGGGTATTTCGCTGCAGGAAATAGTCATATCTCCGGGAGGGTCAATGAAGGCCGGACTTTCAGCTGGTTCGACGTTGATGTTTTGCACATGCGTGCTAGTTCTTCCACAATCATCAGTGAACTCCCAGGTGTAGACAAGTGTGCCACCACACAGGTCGGCGTTGCCGGTTATTGAAGGTGCTACAATGGCAAAAATCTCACAGCTTCCGGCAAAACCATTGTCAACGGTCAATTCCAGGTTATTGCCATCCGGAATGTTCTCACAGGTTACGGTGATGTCTCCCGGCGGATTGATAAACTGGGCTATCGGAGCAGGCGTCACAGTGACCGTTTGTACGTGGGTGATCGTACGCCCGCAGTTATCGGTGAACTCCCAGGTGTAGTCGATGCTGCCACCACACTCCGTAATCATGCCAGATTCCTGTGCTGCTACAGTACCGGAAATTTCACAAATGCCCAGTTCATTGTTGGTATATGCCAGGTCAGCCGGAGGCGTTCCATCGAAAGCGGCACAGGTTACGGTGAAGTCTGCCGGGAAAGAAAGAAAAGAGGCTTGTGGAGCGGGCTCAACCGTAACGTTTTGCACGTGATTGATAGAGCGACCACAAGGATCGGTAAAGTTCCAGGTGAAGGTGATGGTACCGCCACACTCGTCGGCACTGCCGCTTTGTACGGGAGCTACGCTTCCGGTGATCTCACAGCCGCCGGCAGCATTGTTGGTATAGTTTAGATTCGGAGCCGTTAGGGTAGCGACATCGCTGCAGTTGATGGTGAAGTCTGCGGGGAGGTTTTGGAAGCTCGCTTCCGGCGCGGGATCAACGGTGATGGTTTGTACGTGAGTAATCATTCGGCCGCAAGGATCAGTTGCTTGCCAGGTGTAGGTGATCGTACCACCACAGACATCGGCACTCCCGGCCCTGACGGGCGAGGTCATTCCTGCGATTTCACAGCTCCCGGTCAGGTTGTTCGTGTAGGCGAGGTCTGCTCCCGGGCCGGTGGGTACGGCATCGCAGCTAACGTTAATGTCAGCTGGCGGATTGATAAACATAGCTTCATCCGTAGGTTCAATGGTTATCGTCTGGACGTGCATCCCGGTATTGTCACATACGTCTACGTACTGCCATTCTCGGGTGATCGTACCTCCGTTACAGGGATCTGTACCCCCCGTTTCTGTGCCTGAAACAAAGCCTGATCCGTCGCAGTTGTCCTGCCACTGCTGGTCTGTAAGTGGCGGGATACCGTCTTCACAGGAAAGGGTAATGTCGCCAGGGGCATTGGGAAAAGTGGGGAGTTCGTTGTCTTCAAATGAAACGTTCAGTGGAGCAAGGTCACAACACTCTACGGAACAATCAATGCTGCTTACATTATCTCCGATAGAAGGGACAAAGGATCCGCCTGCCGTTTCGTAGTTGTAGCTGTAGATCGTAAACGTGGCACAGTCGGGAGAGGTAAGTGAGCCAGCATCACCGGCAACAATGTCTACAATATCACCGTTGTCGTCCGCAATCAGGACAAGCTGGGTATAAGCGGGATCGTTCCAGTAACCAGTTACGGTGTAGTTAATGATGTCTCCCGGACAGGCCGGACTGGTATTTGCACTGACCATACCTGCATCAGCGTCACACTCAATACAATTCAGGAAGGGAGCTGCCGAGCCTGTCCACGTCATGGAGAAGCCCGTAGAGTTATTACTGAAATTGTCAATCAGTAGGTAGTATCCTTCTCCCGGATTAACGGTAAGCGTGGCTACGAAGCCATTGCCGCCGGGCGATTCGGAGAAATCGGTAGCTCCCATGCCTAAGCCTGTTTGCGGACAAAGTGCGCAACTTCCTCCTGCGTAGGAACAACGAATCGGGGAGCCTAAATCATCACACTCAACATTGGGACCGAATACGGCAAAATCGTAGTCTTGGCCAGCTCCGGCATCCGGATTGATAATGAAGCCTAGCTCAAGTCCGGGAGGTGCCGTTGGCTGAATTTCGAAATAGTACCAGCCAGACTGGTTTTCACCACTTAAACAACCGTCAAAATTGTCTGGATCCGCGAAGTCGTTTAATCCTGGTCCAAGCGGGTTAGTGCCAATATTATCGTCGCTACAAATAATCTCTGCGTTAATGCAGTCATTATTCTGCGCGCTGGCTCCTGCCAGCCATAGCAGTGTGCCCATCATGAGGACTGCCCTAAAAAAATGAAAATTCATTACCCGAGTGTTATAAAAGAATCCAGGAAAACGAGCTGGAAACCTGAACTTAAGTGTAATAGAGCTTTATGGTGCTATTTCTTAAATCTAATACGTGCCACTGTCGGTTGTTGGCAAAAAGCTGTGCTTGAAGGCGTTAGATGTTCTAAGGTAGTAAGTAAGTATTACGTTTTCTTATTATGAGTTAGTTTAATGAATAATTTCACTGTTTTCATCCCGCTAATCCCGTTTTGTCAGAATCCATTGTTCTAGTCGTCGCATAGCAACGCCAAGTGCTTCAGTAGAGACACAGCTATACACCAGCCGTAACCACCCACGTTCCTGACTCCCCATTCCTACGGGAGAAGTGAGCAAAATGCCGGTATGATCATAAATGTCACGCCACAATTCCAGTTCCGCTTCCTCAGTGTCTGCACGCAGGAAGCGGGAAAAGTCTAGCCAGACAAACAAACTCCCCAGTGCGTGTGCGTATGGAATTTTGTGTCGTTTCAACATGCGAACGACGACGGCATAACTCTCAGTCAGGCGTTGCTGATTCCGCTCGATGAATTTCGGTGTCCAGTTAGTGTCCAGGAATATCTCTGCTATCATCCACTGAGTATGGTTGGATGTCATGGACGTTGCCCCGTAATTGCCCCAGGCCTGGAGCAGCCCTTCATTGTGCGTATAAGCCATCCCCATGCGTAGGCCGGAAAGTCCGAAATCTTTTGAGATCGCGTACCACCAGTGTAAATAATCACTTTGCTTTTCTTCGAGCAGGCGTAGCAGCGAAGTGAATACCACCTGCTCGGAGTAATCCGCTGCGATGTCCTCGTGATCCTGGTTGAGTAATGAAAGCGCGTATATCTCATTGCTGACGAGGTGAATCTTATGATTGATGCACCAATCAGCAAATTCACCAATTTGGGAGGGAGTGTAAACCTGTCCAGTAGGGTTATTGGGTTGCGTTAGTAAGAGCACACGGAAACGATCGCCCAGTTGAGCATATGCGCGATCGAGGTCTTCTATGGTCAGGTCGTAATAGGAGGCGCGGACGCTGGTGCTAGGATGCGTTGCAGGGGCAAGGTGATGCAAGTCGTAGCGTTTTAGGTTTGCCTTGTTGCCGATGTCGGGAGTGTAGGCCATATAAGCAGGGCTTGGAATGACGACGACGTCACCAGGGTCCCCCAGCAAGAAAGCACACATCTCAATCACTGCTGCGTCCCCGGCAGCAATGGCCAGGCGTTCAGGATTGAGGGGAACACCGGACAGGTGTCGTTCCAGAAAGCCTGCTGCGGCTTCGCGCAGCGGCGGTGCACCAAGAATTGACGTATAGGAAGGAACCCACTCCGGAATCTGCCCGGCCGCAATTTCCCGCAGCTTAGCTTCCATCTCCGGCCAATTGAGTAAGTTCTCGGCAATACACAGTAGGAATTTCCCCCCCGGATTATCATGCTCGTCATAACGATCTTCCATACCCTCGTAGAATAAGTCAAGGTCAGCACGCAGGGGCTGGGAAATGGCGGATATTCCACGTTGGGAGAGGGACATGATACGTTTACTTAGTAGTGAATAGAGAAGTACAGTCGGATGTTATAAAGTCTGAGGAGAGATAGCCACACTACCGTTGTCCAGCCTTTATGTATTCCCGTTGAGGCAATTCATAAGCCTTGATCGGGGCGCGCAGCCCCCCGAATCTGCCCGAAAGCTACAGTTTTTGCATCTTAACTGCATGGAACGCCTCCTTTCACTGTTTTTACTCTTGCTACTCTATGCCTGCTCTTCGCCTCCCGCAACCACTGATGAGGCCTTGTCTCAGGGTCAAATAGGTCAGTTTCCGGAGAGGGGAGGACTGGTGAGCGCGCGCCCTAATATACTTTTCATTTTTACTGATGACCATGCATTTGATGCGCTCGGTGCATTGGGTAATGAGCAGATTAATACGCCAAACCTGGATAAACTTGACAACCGCGGCACCACCTTTACGCATGCCTA
>CAZTTF010000144.1:0-4869 GCA_964616365.1 uncultured Lewinella sp.
ATAAAGCGACGCAGAGATAATTAGGTGCGTCAATACGCGAAATTTTTAACGAAGATAATTTTCTAAAGCTTTGTCCATTTGTCGCTCAAGCTTAGCTGCCGAAGCACGGGCGGCCTCCGCAAAATCCTGTCCATCGCTGGCGTATAGAATGCCACGACTGCTGTTGACCAACAGGCCACAGTGATCGTTCATGCCATGTTTGCAGACACCTTCGAGGTCGCCCCCCTGAGCGCCGATGCCGGGAACGAGGAAAAAATGATCCGGTGTAAGCGCGCGCAGCTCAGCAAATTTTTCGGCCTGCGTAGCTCCGCACACAAACATGAGCTGGTCAGGTGAGCCCCAGCTCGTTGCCCGTTGCATCACTTTGGCGTAGAGTGGCGCGCCACCGTCCTGGCTGGCATGTTGGAAATCCTGGCTCCCCTTATTACTCGTCAGGGCGAGCAGGATGGCCCATTTTCCGTCATATTCGAGGAAGGGTTCTACGGAATCGGCGCCCATGTATGGCGCCACCGTTACGGAATTTGCTCCTAGGGTGTGAAAGGCAAAGCTGGCGTAATACCGGCTGGTGTTGCCAATGTCGCCGCGCTTCGCGTCGGCAATCACGAAGTGGTCGTCACCGATGTAATCGATGGTTTCTTTGAGGATCCGCATACCGTCCAGCCCGAGTGCTTCGTAAAAAGCCGTATTGGGCTTGTAAGCAACACATAGGTCGCGGGTAGCATCGATGATCGCCCGGTTAAAAGCCAGCACGTCGCCATTGAGGTGCGCTGGCATCCGCTTGGGGTCAGCATCGAGGCCGACACACAAGAAACTCCGTTTAGCTTTAATTTGAGCAAAAAGTTCGGCACGGGTCATCGTTCAGGATTTTTGTGGTCAGAAGCGCCAGGCAATGGCAGTCTGACCGTTTCTGCGGCCAAAGGTAAGACTCCCTTGCTTTTGTGGCGTTCTTTCCCCAGCAAAGTCTGACCAATGTTCGGTGAAGGAGGCATTCTAACAAGGAGTCCTGCGGGCGCTGCACGCAGGTGCAGGGTAGGGAACCAAGGAACAATAGAGTTACCACACCAGGGCGAAGTTGCCGCTTAATGCTCCCTCCCGGCCGTCGATCAGGCGATAGGATAACGAAAAGACATAGGCTCCGGCTGGGGCCAGTTGGCCGCTGACGAACCCATCCCAGCCTGCGGCTGGGTCGTTGACGAGAAAATTATTGTTGCGAAAAACTTCCTGGCCCCAACGGTCATATATCCGGAAGTCCATGATCTCCGCAAGGAGGCTGGCATCGCCATAAACAGTGTAGACGTCGTTGGTCCCGTCTCCGTTCTTGGGGCTGAAGGCCTGAGGCAGGTAAATGGGTGGTGCTTCGTCAACCAACACGTTTTGGCGTAAGGTTAAAGAGCAACCGTTGGTGTCCTGCACTGCTACCGTAGCGATGAAGGACCGCAGTGGCCGGAGTCGGGGCGTAGCACAACTGTCGCAGGCAAGGCTGTCGGGGAGATTATCCCAATCCCATTGCACCAGCGCCCGCGCCCCCCGGTTCGTCGTAACGCCCAAAACGGCCGTGTCTCCCAAGGGGATTTGCACGTCAGGAGCCTGACCTGTGAAGGCCCCAAAGGCGAACATCTGGAAGGTGTCCCGCAGTGTACATCCCAGCTGATCAGTGACGATCAGTACGTTGTTTCCCTCCGGAAACCCCCGGAGGTTATTGCTGAAAGGGTCGGCCTGCCCCGTCGGGCTACTAAAGGTGAAAGGCCCGTTATTACCGACAACTTCATTGACAAACAGCCGACCTCCCACCTCGGGACAGGGTGCTTGCTGTAGGGTGAAACTTACGGCGATTGGCCCATTGTCGATCACACGTACGGTATCGGAGGTGCTGCAGCCGGAGGTGGGGTGGGTGGCTTCGAAGCGATACCTGCCCGCCTCCTGCACAAATAGCTGCCGTTCTTCGCCAATCAGATTGCCCCCAGCATCATACCAGCGGCCTTCAGTACCCGGAACAGCATTGTTAAAGCGTCCGTTCAGGGCAGTACCCAGTCCGAGACAGACCAGTGTCTGATCGCTCCCTGCAAGTGCGCTTACGGTGGCAGTATCGGCCAGAACCTCTGTCGTTGCGCGCGATGCGCAACCGTTGTCTGCCCGGGTGACGGTTACTTCGTAGGTTCCCGGAGTAGCGACGCCGCCCAGGGTGGCGGCATTGCCAACGGGCATCCCGGCAAAACGCCAGGTGTAGGTCACTGGATCGGAGTAAGCAGGATGGGACACGGTCAGGTTCACCGATGGCGTCCGGCAATTCAGCGTATGGATTGAAGGGAGGATGAGGGTAAGCGCTCCTGTATCCACAAGCGAAGCTCCTTTCAATTCGGCTGGCCGGAGGCCAGCCAGGAGAGAAAGTAGCAATAGCGGGAGGAACAAGTGTTTCATGAAAAAGCAAGGGATGACCTGTAATCAATGCGCGGAGTAAACGTACGCAATTTAAGCTATGACCGTCCAACAGACTAAACAAACAAACATCGTTGCCAACCTCGCGGTAAGTATCCTAGAACTTAGGGCAAATCACACGCTGCCGGTAATTGGCTTTTTGCACGTAGATCATGCTGATCTCCCAGCCTCCACGGCTGTTGGTGACGGTATTGAGGTTACCTACTGAGATATCGTAGCTAACGCCAAATTGGAGACGTTCGGTTTCGAGGCCTAGGGATACGACCCAAGCGTTGAAGTTCGGGGTGTCTCCGGCCTGGTTACTTACCTGTCCCCACAGGCCAGCGCGTAAGGCCACCTCTCGCCACTGCCGCTCGGTGTAGCGGATGTTACTACCGAACAGTGCCTCAAAACCGGGGCCCTGGACCATGACACGTGCCGCTGGCAGCAGACTCATGTCGCCACTGCCGAGGGGGAGCTCCCCTCCGCCATTTACGACAAAACGCTGATCGAGGAGGTCTTGAAAACCCGGCAAGGGGGATACGTTGGGCTGGTTGAGGTGGAAGATGGCGGCACCGAAATAAGCGCCTTTGCGATTGCCGAAGTTTCCGAACCAACCCACGCCGGCGTTAAAATCGAGGTAACTGCCGGCGCCACGCCCGGCAAAGCCTTCTCCGGTGGGCAAGCTGGTATCGATGTATGCATCACGCGTGGTAGCGTCTACGAAGTACTGATTGGAGAACCAAAGTTTATTGAAGTCATAGCCGCGCTGGCCAAGGCCGATCTGGGCACCGGCGGTGATGAAGTGCCCTACGTCTCTCCGGTACCGGCTTCCCCCAAGGTGCTGTTGGTAGCTGGCGGAGATAAGGCCCTGGGAACGGAGAAAGTCGCTCGTACCCGCCTCATCCCGCTGGACTTGCAGGCCGAGGCCGAAAAAGTTACCGTTACCTGCTGGTCGGCGGAGATCGACACCCGCAGCGATGCTGCGGTAGCCGCGATTACCGATCACGCTGCCGTAGAGTTCACGGTAGTTGGCGGTGAACCGCATCTGACCTGGAATCATGCCAGTCATGGCTGGGTTGATCAGTTGGGGGGAGGCAGCGATTTGACTAAACCTTGCATCCTGCGCCTGCGCCCCAAATGCACACACGAGCAGCAGCAGGAATAAGTAATTACGTGTTAAAGATATTTTCACCGGGGAGAAATTTGCAGAGATTAGGGGAGGGGGGTGACTTAGCGGATCAGGGTGGTTTCTCCCGCCAGGGTTTCGGTTGAGCCGTCTTCGTATTCAATGACCATCTTGTAGAGGTAGACTCCGGCATTGACGGGCTCTCCTTTATGGGTGCCGTCCCAGCCACGGCTGGTGTCGTTTACGGGGTAGTCTCCGTCTTCAAAGAGGATGTTGCTCCACTGGTCGTAGACCGCAAAGCTGGAGACCCGGGTTCCGGGGCGGCCGTGAACGATCAGGACATCGTTGCGGCCATCTCCGTTGGGGCTGAAACCGGTTGGAACAGCTACCTCCCGAATCTTGCGCACGGAAACCCGGAAGCGATCTTCAGCCAAACAGCCATTATTATCGCGGAGCACCAGCGTGTAGTCGATTTCGTATTCCGGACGGGCGAAGGGATCGGGGCAGTCAAGGCAGGACAGCGTGCCGGGGTAGGAGCCTGACCAGGAGTAGAACAAGCTGTCTATACCTCCGATGATATCGGCGGTCAGGGTAATACTGTCACCGAAAATGATGGTGCTGTCAGCACCCAGGTCAACGGAGAACGCGGGGCCATCCATGATGGTGGCGTTGACGGTGGTTTGGCAGCCGGCGCTGTCGCGGACAAAAGCCACGTACTCACCAGCCTGGAGGCCGATGAAAACATTGTTGCGGGAGAAGCCCTGGTTTTCGAGTCCGTAGACGAAGGGTGGGCGGCCTCCGGTTCCCATGACGGTCAACGAGCCGGTAGCTTCTCCCTCACATATTACGGGGCTGTTTCCGGTCACCTGGATGCCGATGGCATCCGGCTCGATGATGTCAACGGGCGTAATGGAGGTACAATTGTTGGCGTCGGTCAGGGTCAGGGTGTAGGTACCAGCCGGCAGGCTGGCCAGCAGGTTTTGGCTGCTGCCGTTGTCCCAGCTGTACTGGTAGCCGCCAACACCACCCGTACCGAGGACGTTGATCATACCATCTGCTTCCCCGAAGCAGCTTACGTCGACTTTGTCGATGTTGGGGGCAAGCACTGGTGGCTCCGTAATGCGCAGCACCGTATCCAGGGTACAGTTAATGGCATCCTGAATTTCCAGGGCATAGCTTCCGGCAGGTAAGCCGGAAATGGTATTGCTGGTAGAAAACCCGGCATTAGCGCCCCACTGGAGGTCATATGCTCCCGGGTTTGGTCCGGAGATGTTAGAAATGGTCAAGCCTCCGGTACTGTTTCCGAAACAGTCTACCTGGGTTTC
>CAZTTF010000145.1:0-7835 GCA_964616365.1 uncultured Lewinella sp.
CATTCTGTACGTCATCAGTCAGATCGGAACGGGTGGTGGCACCGGCTACTTCGTTGAATATGCGGGGTCTGCCATCCGGAGCCTGAGCATGGAAGGCCGGATGACAGTATGTAACATGAGTATTGAGATGGGCGCCCGCGGCGGACTGATTGCCCCCGACCAAACGACCTTCGATTACCTCGAAGGCCGCGAGTTCAGCCCGAAAGGTCAAGATTGGACCGACGCCGTTAACTACTGGAAAACACTGCCAACGGAAGCAGGAGCGAACTTCGACGCTGAGCTTCATTTCAAGGCTGAAGACATTACGCCGATGGTGACCTACGGCACCAATCCAGGTATGGGTATGGGCGTCAAAGAAAGCATCCCCGTCAGCAGCGAGATCCACGGAGAAGCAGGAATTGCCAAGGCCATGAAATACATGGACCTGGAGGCAGGGAAGCCAATTCACGACATGCCGATCGACTACGTCTTTATCGGCAGCTGCACCAACTCACGCATCGAAGACCTGCGGACCGTAGTGGAGCTGGTGGGCGATAAAAAAGTTGCCGACACCGTAACGGCCATTGTGGTGCCGGGTTCTCAGCAGGTGGCAAAACAGGCCATAGCCGAAGGACTGGACAAAAGACTTACCACTGCAGGTTTTGACTTCCGCAGTGCCGGATGTTCAGCCTGTCTGGGCATGAACGAGGACAAAGTACCCGCCGGCAAATACTGTGTCTCAACCTCCAACCGCAACTTCGAAGGCCGGCAGGGCCCAGGGGCCCGGACCATCCTTGCCTCGCCGCTGACGGCGGCAGCTGCCGCAATTACGGGACGGGTAACCGACGTGCGGGAGCTGCTTTAAGATTTACACTTTACCATTCAGGATTTAAAATTCAGGATTTTCTTGTGCCGCATGTCACGTAAATTCGAAATGGTACATCCTGAATGGTAAATTGTACATCTGCTACGCTTTTGCAAGGCAAATTTTTACTAATCAAAAATATTAAGTTGAAACCTTTCACCAAGCTTACCTCTTCAGCGGTACCCCTGCCGATTGAAGACGTCGATACTGACCAGATTATTCCTGCCCGCTTTCTGAAGGCCGTTACCCGTGATGGATTCGGAGAGAACCTGTTCCGGGACTGGCGCTTCGACAAACTCAATCAGCCAAAAGAAGATTTCGTTCTGAACAACCCAACCTACACAGGTGAGATTCTGGTTGCAGGCGCCAATTTCGGTTGTGGCTCCAGTCGGGAACATGCTGCCTGGGCAATCGGCGACTACGGCTTCCGGGTTGTGATCTCGAGCTACTTTGCGGACATCTTCCGCGGCAACGCCCTCAACAACGGGATTTTGCCTTTGATCGTTAGCCCGGAGTTGCTCGACGAAGTATTTCAAACCATCGAGGCCAACCCAGCTGCTGCTTTTACGATTGATCTGGAAGCGCAAACCCTCAAGAACGAGACAACTGGTACCGTCACGACCTTCGAGATTGATGAGTACAAAAAGACCTGTCTGCTCAATGGTTACGATGATATCGACTACCTCCTGAGCCAGTCAGCAAAAATTGAACAGTTCGAAAAATCCCGGGTGGATTTCAGCCTGAAATAATAAACAGGCACGAACGCAGGATGCCGAGTACAGTCTGGAAAAGCAATAAGCGGCCCAGCCCCCCTCAAAAACTGATAGATAGACTAATCGTCTGAAAGAAAATTTTCATGAGTAATTTTAACATTGCCACCCTTGATGGAGACGGCATCGGCCCGGAAGTTGTAAAGCAGGCCATTAAAGTCCTCAATCAGGTAGGACTAAAATTTGGCCACAAATTTCGCTTCGACTTCGCCCCCGTTGGTGCTGTAGCAATTGATGAAACCGGCGTTCCGCTGCCCGACGAGACCCTGGAGCTATGTAAGCGTTCGGACGCCTTACTTTTCGGAGCCATTGGCCACCCACGTTTTGACAATGATCCGACCGCAACCGTTCGGCCAGAGCAGGGACTTTTGAAACTGCGCAAAGAACTTGGCCTGTACGCCAACCTTCGCCCCGTTGCCGGATACGATGAACTAACCCACCTAAGCCCTCTACGTCCCGAGCGGATGAAAGGGGTGGATATGCTCATCGTACGGGAACTAACCGGAGGCATCTACTTTGGTGACAAAGGCCGCCGGGACGGCGGCGACACCGCTTATGACACCTGCCTTTACACCCGCCCGGAGATCGAGCGTATCGTAAAAATGGGTTTTGAGGCAGCCGAGAAACGCCGCGGTAAGCTGACGCTTGTCGACAAAGCAAACGTTATGGAAAGCTCGCGCCTGTGGCGCGAGGTGACGCGCGAGATGGCCGGAAAGTACCCTAATGTCGCCCTCAATTTCATGTTTGTCGACAATGCAGCCATGCAGCTCATTTTGAACCCGGCACAGTTTGATGTTATCGTAACCAGTAACATGTTTGGAGACATTCTCTCCGATGCCTCCAGTGTCCTCGCCGGCTCTCTCGGCCTGCTGCCATCGAGCAGCGTTGGTGCCAAAGTTGGCATGTTTGAGCCGATCCATGGCTCCTGGCCTGAAGGAGCCGGTCAAAACCGGGCCAATCCCATCGCGACCATTCTCTCTGCAGCCATGATGCTTGACCATCTTGGCCTCGTTAAAGAAGGCAATGCAGTGCGGGATGCCGTCAACGGAACCCTAGCCCTCGGCCTGGGCACCGAAGACCTGAACCCGAAGAACCAAGTCGGCACGGAGGAATTGGGCGATATTATTGCGGGAAAGATTTAGCATTTATTCGTTCCCCGCGCTTCAGCGCGGCAAAAAAGTACTATGCTAAAGCGCGGGGAACGAACGAACAGAACCTACCGCAGTACCCTGGTATCATACGTTCCAATGCCTTGATCCTTCAACCATTGCTGGTGAGCTTTAAGGCGATTAAGGAACTTGAAATAGTTTCTCTTTTCCTGGGCTGTCCAGCCAACTTCGGCGATGGCCAGCAAGCGGGGGAAGGTCAGGTAGTCGATATCTTCAAGATTACGGATGGTTTCCCCCCAGAGCGGTGCCTCTACGCCCAGGATGTCTTCGTCAGTCACATTAGGAACGAAGGAGGCCGGATCCCAGAGGTAAGCGGAGTCGACCTCGATCATGGCAGCCCAGGTGTAACCAATGCGTGAGGCAGTATCGTATTTCATGTCGAGGTAAGTCCGGGTGGCGGGACTGATCAGGACTTTATTACCATTATTGCGGGCAATCTCAGCGTATTCGACGTGGTTCCAGAGTTGCGCCACGGCACCTTCGGCCAAGCCCGCGATAGCAACTTCATCCCAGCCCATTGGTTGTTTTCCGTTGTCTTTGATAATCTGCTGGGCGCGGCGCACAAATTTCACGTAGTCATCGTGGGGAGTAACAGCCGACTCATCACCTCCGAGGTGGAAGTACTCTCCCGGGGTCATTTCAGCAATCTCCCGAACAACATCGTCAAACCATTCGTAGACGACATCTTTATTCGCGTCCACGGTGCTGAAGCCTACTTCAGTACCGGAGTATTGTTCACGCTCCTCTCCGTCGATACTCAGTTCAGGATAGGCGACTAGGGCAGCGTGAATGTGGCCCGGCACGTCGATTTCCGGAACAACCGTGATTCCCCGGCTAGCGGCAAAAGCCACAATTTCCCGGTAATCATCCTGCGTATAGAAGCCAGAGGTAGCATCGTCAACACTCGTTTGGCTCCCCACTTCCGTAAGCTTGGGCCAGGACTTAATTTCGATGCGCCAGCCCTGGTCATCGCTCAGGTGCAAATGCAGGTGGGTGATCTTGTAGGGCGCAATGCGGTCAATGACTTTCTTGACGGTTTCTACATCGAAGAAGGTACGGGCAACGTCAAGCATGTAGCTCCGGTAGGCAAAGCGCGGTTGATCAGTAATAGTTCCGCAGGGAAGGAATACCCCTCGTTCAGTATTCGGGCTAAAGGCAATCACCTGCTCCAGGGTTGCTGTGCCATTAAATACGCCAGCATCATCAGCGGCCGCGATGTTGACGCCGTCGGCGGTAATACTGAGTAGGTAACTTCCTTCGGGAAGGTTCAGGCTACGATCGATCGTGACGCCGAGGCTTACTGAGGGCATACCTTTTTCACGCAAATAGTTGATCGAGCGAGCGGCGGCCATCCCTTCTACGGTGCTGGTATCCGGCTGTGCCCAGGGCGTCTCGGGTTCAGCATGGTAATAATCATCGACGGAAGCCATTTCGTAGGGCAACGGGATGATCGGCAGGTCGGCAAGCGGCGGCATGGCCGGCGGTGCCGGCCGGTCGGAACCACAGGCAAGGAGAACGAAGGCGAGGGTGGAAAGGAGAAGATAGCGCATGATGCTGGCTTTTTGAGTTGGTCGGTAGGTAAATGGCCATTGTGAAATGAGTAGACCGGATGAATCCAGTGCTAAAGTATAAAGTCCTTTGGACTCGGAACAAAATGATGCTTCAGGTCAAACAGCACACAAATTATTTTTTATCAATAAAATCACCCCATTTGCTAAGCTAATGGATTAATTCCGCCGGATTTACCGCGGAGGTTTTTCGCTGGCAGGCTGACGATTAGCCCTTTTCTGTTTCCGCAGACCGCGTTCCGCAGGTCAACAGAGATATTGTCCGCCAGCAAGAACGCCATCGAACGGTAAACCTCCATCAGGAATACAACTAGATGCTCAAGGTGTCCAAGACCCTACATCACTTCTGTTTGCGCCCTTCTTCTGATGCCAAGTCCGCAGGACTTCATATTTTACCACCGGACTTATCCGGCGCAAGGCGGAATCCTAACCAATCGCCAGCGGCGCATTTCAATTTACGCCACACGCACCTTCCGAACATGCCCAGCTCCATCATGCCTCGTCTTCTCCCGCTGCTCCTTATACTTTTACTCTGCACCTGCGACCGCGCCACATCGACGACTCGGGGCCAGCCAGAGACACTTGCGGCAGGAGCTTCCGCCTTCCCCATTGAGGTCCCGCCACCGCCGCCGCCCCCACCCCCGGATTACGATTACGATACCACGCAGTGGCTGGAAATCACAGATCTGGACCCGACCATTCAGCTTGATCTCCGCTACGCCACTGCTAACAACTTCATGAAGCAGGTCATTTACGATTGTGGTCGCTGCTTCTACCGGCCTCAGGTTGCCCGCGCCCTGGTTAAAGTCCACGCCGACCTCAAGGCCAGCGGCCTCGGCCTGAAGATGTACGACTGCTACCGGCCCGGACCGTACCAACAGCGCCTCTGGGACGTACTACCCGACGCCCGCTACGTTGCCAACCCCAAACGCGGCAGCCTCCACAGCCGCGGCGCTGCCGCGGACCTCACCCTCGTCCACCTCGCCACCGGCGAGGAACTGGACATGGGAACCACTTACGACTTCTTCGGCGAAGAAGCCTACACCACAACCACTAACCTCCCGGAGAAAGTCCTGGCCAACCGCCAGCTCTTCCAGACCGCCATGAAAAAACACGGTTTCCTCACCATCCGTACCGAATGGTGGCACTTTAACTTCTCCGGTCCACGACTACCACTTAGTGACTGGGTGTGGAACTGCAACGAAAAAGAATGACGCAACCTAAAAAAATCCGCTACGGTGTACTACTTCCCCCATTAATCCCTTTAGCCATTTGTGCCGTTGCGAGCGTCAGCGACCCTGCCGGGCTGGTAGCCCGGGCACAAAGTTGGTCCAACTGGATTCTTACCCATTTCGACTGGCTTTTTAACTGGTCTATTTTTGCCTGTTTACTGTTGGTAGTGGCTATTTATGTCAGTCCGTTAGGCAAAGTAAAAATCGGAGGCACAAACGCCAGGCCACTACTCTCCCGTTGGCGGTGGTTCGCCATCACGGTTTGCACGACGATCGCGACGGGGATTCTTTTCTGGGGGACGGCCGAGCCACTCGCCCACCTTGGCAACACCCCGCCAGCTGGTACCGACAATCCAGCGGTATTTGCCGTCAGCACCCTCTTTTTGCACTGGACGCTAACCCCCTATGGTATGTATACGCTAGTTGGCTTGCTGTTTGCCCTGGCCTACTACAACCGTCGGCAACCTTTTGCATTGAGTTCTTTGCTGGAGCCGGTGTTTGGTGCAAGGATTCATCACCACGGTGGCGCAACGATCGATGCGATCTGTCTTTTTGCTTTGGTTGCGGGCATGGCGGGCAGTCTCGGTGGCGGGGTACTTTCGCTGAGCAGTGGGCTTGGCTGGGGGCAATCCCCCCTTATCCTCGCGGGCATCACCGTCCTGATCGTGCTCGCTTTCTCCATCTCGGCGGCTACGGGCTTGCAGCGCGGCATCCGGCTGCTTAGTTCCGTCAACCTGATCGGGTTCCTGCTACTGGCTGCCTTTGTTTTCATATTCGGCCCAACGCTCGAAGCACTGGCTTTAAGTGGACAGGGCATAGTCGATTACACCACTAATTTCGTCCCGCGCAACCTGGGACTTGACCCTGGAATCCCGGACAAGTGGAACCACGGCTGGACTTGTTTTTACTGGGCCAACTGGTACGCCTGGGCACCCATTACCGGCCTCTTCCTGGGCCGGCTGGGTGTCGGCTATTCCGTGCGGGAGTTCATTAGAACCAACCTGTTGTACACCTCCCTGTTCGGTGCATTCTGGATGATATGCTTTGGGGCAATGGCCCTGGTCATGGATGATGGGAGCCTTGCTGCCGCTTATGCCGACGGCGGCGAGGAAGCTGTCCTTTATGCCCTGCTTGACCTGCTTCCCGGTTCCGGCTTCACGGCAGTATTTACCCTCTTCCTACTCTTTTTGTCTTACGTCACGGCCGCCGACTCCAATATTTCGGCGCTGAGCGGACTTTGCGTGCGGGGCGTCACTCCAGAAGAGCCGGAGTCTCCATTATGGATCAAGATTTTATGGGGTGCCATCATCGGCTTTACGGCATGGTTACTCATCACGGAAGCCGGGGTACAGGGTATCAAGTTAATATCTACGCTGGGTGGTTTCCCGGCCATGCTACTCCTGATCGTTGCCATGCTTGGCGGCGTACGGATGCTTTTTCGGGGCGCGGACGCAGGTGTAGACACTATCCGATGAAAGGCAATGTATTGGTCATCGTAGTTACTCCTGAACGTCCTTTCTGTACTCTTTTAAAAATTACCCCGTCCTGAGAACAACAATTACGAAGTCTCAATCATTTTAACCACCTTTGGAGCTTCATTTTAACAACCCCATGGCAGTACCTAATTTCTCTTCAGACAAAGAAGCCGTTGACGCCCTAGCAAAAGCTTACCGTGACCTTCGTGCCGAAATCGGTAAAGTGATCGTTGGCCAGGAAGACGTCGTTAAAACCGTTTTGATCTCCCTTTTCTCGAATGGCCACTCGCTGCTGGTTGGTGTACCTGGCCTGGCTAAAACGCTGCTGGTATCTACCATCTCGGAAGTCCTCCACCTCGATTTCAAGCGTATTCAGTTCACCCCTGACCTGATGCCAACCGACATTACCGGTTCGGAGATCCTCGGTGACGACCGCAAGTTTGAATTCAACGAAGGTCCGCTGTTCGCCAACATCGTTCTGGCGGATGAGATTAACCGTACCCCGCCCAAGACCCAGGCCGCCCTGCTGGAAGCCATGCAGGAGCGTAGTGTCACCGTTAGTGGTGTACGCCACGCATTGCCAAGTCCATTCTTCGTACTGGCCACTCAGAACCCGATTGAGCAGGAAGGTACCTACCCTCTGCTGGAAGCACAGCTTCACCAGTTCATGTTCAACATTCTGCTAGACCACCCTACCTACGAGCAAGAAGTTCCGGTAGTTAAGCCGACAACGCGCAACCAAATAAGCGAACTCAGCACCATCCTGACCGGAGAAGA
>CAZTTF010000146.1:0-2756 GCA_964616365.1 uncultured Lewinella sp.
TACACCTAATTAATTGATGCCTCTCCATTTGGTTCATCACTTGTCCTTGTCCGTTAGAGAAAGCGTCAGCTATCCGCCAGAAAAAAACCCTGGGAAGGCACAACCGTACTAGTCCAATCATGTTCATGCTTGAAATCACCAGTACGGTTAGCGGTATTTAGGGGTGAGACGCCCCCAAAGCTTGTTAAATTGGTAACACTTCGGGGGAAATGGGGTACTCAAACCCTTGGATAATGATTACTGATGCCTTACCTTTGCGCTCCATTTGTAAAAAACTTGGTGCTATGCCTAAGATGAAGACGCACAGTAGTGCAAAAAAGCGTTTTAAGATTACCGGTTCCGGTAAGGTTAAGCGCTTCCAGGCTTACACGTCGCACATGATGCGCAACAAGTCAAACAAAGCTAAACTCCGTCTTCGTGACGGTGCTTTGGTTTCTGTTGCTGACGAGAAGCGGATCAAGCGCCTCCTTTGTAAGTAAGCGGGTCTCCGCCCCAAAAGAATTCCCACGCGAGGAATCTCTATTTTTCACGAGAGTACGGGCCCAAAGAACATTCGTCCCCGTACTGCACAAAAACAGAGCTTTATGCCACGTTCAGTAAATGCGGTCGCAAGCCGCGCGCGCCGCAAGCGCTACCTCAAAGCCGCCAAAGGATACTTTGGCGCACGTTCTAAAGTCTACACTGTAGCTAAGAACGCAGTAGAAAAAGGTCTTCAGTACGCTTACCGGGACCGTCGTAACAAGAAGCGTGCTTTCCGCCGTCTGTGGATCGCTCGTATCAACGCTGCTGCCCGTCAGAATGGCACTACCTACAGCCGCCTCATGCACGGTCTCTCTAACGCAGGTGTTGGTCTTAACCGTAAGGTCCTTGCTGACCTGGCTATGAACCACCCTGATGCCTTCAAGGCAATCGTTGACAGTGTGAAGAAGTAAGCACAGACGCTTAATCCCACGAACAAATCTCAGCCCCGTTGATCATTGATCAGCGGGGCTTTTTCTATTGATGTTGTTTGGAG
The DNA here is from genome assembly GCA_964616365.1 of uncultured Lewinella sp. Taxonomy (GTDB): domain Bacteria; phylum Bacteroidota; class Bacteroidia; order Chitinophagales; family Saprospiraceae; genus Neolewinella. The sequence continues at coordinate 1,016 of CAZTTF010000146.1, forward strand.
GCACTTATTTCAACAGTTGGTTAAAGGCTGTTCTCATTGGTACTACCCCTGTGGTTCCTGCGCTGAGTCGCCGGGCCCGCATCAAACTACTGAGGCGATGTGCTGCAAATCCTTCCTCACCTTTAATCAGAGAGTTCTCTCTGATGCGTCCGTTATCTGCACCAGCATGCAGGAATCGTCCGTTGCCAAGATAGAAACCGGTATGGGTTATCTTTTCACTACCGTCATCACGGTAACTTCCGAAGAATAATTGATCTCCCGGTTGTAGGTTGCTGAAGTCTTCCGTAATGGGGACTTCCTCTCCGGCCTTAACCTGCTGGCTCGCGTCGCGCGGAATCACATAGCCGTTAAAGTAATAGCTCATTTTGGTGAAACCGGAACAGTCCATGCCGTTGGGACTTGTTCCTCCCCACAAATAAGGTCTTCCGGCCAGCCCTGCTGCAACCTCCAGTAAATCTGTAGTTGTCACCGTTTCGGGCTGCCACCAGTAATCGGGCAGCAGAGACATTTCCGCCTCCGGCAACCAGCCAGACGCTCCATCAGGAAGGCGCACTTTTATAAATCCAGCCGCATTATCTGCAGCGACAACCTTTAGCAAACCACCAGGCTCGATGGCGGAGATAATGATTCCTCCGCCAGGCTCTGAGCGTATCTCACCAGATGTCCCCTGGTAAAGCCGGAGGTCACCTTCCAGCCAATCTTTTGCCTGAGCCGGAGTGACCGCTACGAATGCGCCTGGCTCCAGCCAGGCAATGTAACGATCAGGCGTACGCACTAAGCACCAACCTCCTTGTTTCTCCAGTACTTGCACCGGGGTACCCATCAATGCTTGTGTAGCCAATTCCTGGCTGTGGCCGGGCTTGGACCTCAAGTTCGCAACGGAAACCTTAATCAAACCAACCGTTTGATCGTTCTTGGCCGTGTTCGGCAGCAGACGGACGGTATGCGCCCACCCTTCATTACGCATCACCAAACGGCTAATGCTGTCAAGCACTTCGGGGCGGGTTGTGTACCCCGTAATTGTTTTATCAGCCACCTCGAGTTCAACACGGTCAGTGCGCTTGTCCGGAGCATAAAGGGCTTGCAACGCCTCCAACTCCGCAGTAAAAAGATGGTGCTCTGGCATTTGCGGTGAGTTGCAGGCTACCATTAACATGCTGAAAGTAACGAATAAGAGCCGGTACATAAGGAGGTTGTTTGTAATTTGATGGAGGTGTTTTTCCTCCCTGATTAAGCCAGACCAGTTACCGATAAGACTTAGGCATCGAGGAGGCTCAAAGGAGCTGAATACTACCTGAAATGCCAAAGACCCCAGGTATAAAAACGTGGTTTTATTAAAAAAAACGCGTTTTACCATGAAAATCCCCCTACTTTAGCCGAGTAATTGAACTTATCCATTTTCAGGCGTTTTCAATATGCTTTTAAAAGCGTGGATTTTGAGCAGGCTAATTTTGTTTTAGGGATCCCTTTGTTAGTTTTCTATATGCTGACTTTGCCTAAGTCATCTCCCGCTGGATACATAACCTTTTTTTGTCATATTTTTTTTGTTATGAACTTATTTGTTGCCCGGCTAAGCTGGGATACTGACGAGACAACTCTTCAAGAAACTTTTTCCGCATACGGTGAGGTAGAGTCTGTTAAAATCATCTTAGACCGGGAAACTGGTCGTTCACGCGGTTTTGGCTTTGTAGAAATGCCAAACGAAGAAGAGGCCAAGGCTGCCATTGAGGCCCTTGACCAG
>CAZTTF010000147.1:0-3699 GCA_964616365.1 uncultured Lewinella sp.
TTTAAGCGGCCTTTAGCCTGGCTAAGGCTCGGACAAACGTTTAGAATGTCTAACTCTTTTCTTGCCTGTGCGGTATTGCGCACGATGTCAAAGCGGCGAAAACCCCGATCATTGAGGCTGGTTACGATGGCCCAATCGAACTTTGTGCGTCGCTGTGCCCGATTGATGGGGGGTTGTAAGCGCTTAATCTCTTCACTTTCGTGTAACAAAGCCACTAATTCAGAACCGGTTAACTCGTAAGTAATGTCGGCTACGCCCTCGGCGATACGTCTTCCCTTGGAGGTTCGGTCATTAAAATGCTGGGCTACCCGGGAGCGAATGTTTTTACTCTTGCCTACGTAGATGACCCGGCCATTAAGGTCGTGGAAGAAGTACACTCCACATTCTTCGGGTAAGTCTTCAATTTGAGCCAGCTTAAGGTGCTTAGGCAGGCGTGTTTCACTGATGCCTCGATTGACGAAAGCCTTGATTTCTGCATCTGATTGTTGATCAGTGAGACAGAGTTTCAGTAACTCCGTCGTCGCAGTTGCATCGGCTAATGCCCGGTGATGATTTTTTAATTCAATACCAAAGTGCTTGGTCAGGTTACCAAGGCTGTAAGACTTGAGCCCGGGAAAAAGCTTACGCGTCAGCCGGACGGTACAGAGCTGTTTGCGGCTAAAGGTGTACCCGAGCCGGCGGTATTCTTCCCGCAGGAAATCATAGTCAAAACGACTGTTGTGCGCCACGAAAATGCGGTCCTGCGTTAGCTCCACCACTTTCTTGGCTACCTCAAAAAATTTAGGGGCATCCGCTACCATTTCCTGGGTAATGCCCGTTAGTTCAACAATCCCGGCAGGGATGTAGGTCTCGGGATTGAGCAGGGTCTGGTACGTTTCGATGACCTGCTCTCCATCAAAGATCACAATGCCAATCTCCGTGATCCGGCAGCGGCTTGCCCGGCCACCGGTCGTCTCAAGATCAACTATTGCATATTCCTTGTTTTTCATGGTAGGTTCTGAGCGAGGCAAGGGGTATCGTTGCTGCCATCCAAATAAAGGAGCCAACTTCACAGTTGTTGTTGAGGTGCTATCTTGCAACAACTGCAACAACTGTCTATCATGACGAAGGTATACATTTTTATTGTTTTTTTATTTTTTCTTGCCACAAATTGCGGTAATTCCGTTCAGGCATCAGAGGAGCGGGCGCGGACGCCGGTGCAAGGGGAGGTTCCAGAAGCGCAAAGTCCGCAGGTGGCGCTGCGGCCGGCAGCTTTTGAGCTGGATCGCTATTTGCCGCTGCTCTCCGGGCAGCGCGTTGCGCTGCTGGTCAATCAGACTTCAACCCTGGATGAAGTGCATCTGGTAGACACCCTCCTCAGCCGAGGGGTGGATATCGTCAAGATTTTCGCACCCGAGCATGGCTTTCGGGGTGCGGCAGATGCCGGAGCCAAGATTAAAGATGGGCGGGATCCTTCCACGGGGCTACCGATAAAATCTCTTTACGGAAAAGACAAAAAGCCTTCAGTTGCAGACCTGGCGGATGTCGATATCGTGATCTTTGATATTCAGGATGTGGGCGCCCGATTCTACACCTACATCTCTTCCCTGTTTTACCTGTTGGAAGCTGCCGGTGAGCAGGGGAAAAAGGTGATGGTACTTGATCGTCCGAATCCTAACGGACACTACGTTGATGGCCCCGTCCTGCAGCCGGGGAGCGAAAGCTTTGTTGGCATCGCTCCTATTCCGGTTGTACATGGCTTGACCGTTGGCGAGTTTGCCCGCATGGCCGTCGGGGAAGGCTGGCTGGCCGGCAGTGTTAAACCGGCCCTGGAGATAGTCCCGATGCCAGGTTATACCCACAGCGCACAGTACGAGTTGCCCGTTCCGCCTTCCCCGAATCTACCTAATCAGCGGAGTATATACCTCTACCCAAGCCTATGCTTTTTTGAGGGGACAGTGGTGTCGATCGGCAGGGGGACGAACAGGCAATTTCAGTTGTACGGTCACCCGCTCCTAGGAGGGGATTTTGTTTTCACCCCTAAGTCTGGCTACGGCAGTAAATACCCTAAACTGGAGAACAAGGAGTGCCGGGGAGTGGCGTATACACAAACAGCTCCCGTCCAGTTCTGGCAGCGCCGCGCGCTGGATTTGGAACCGTTGTTGACTGCATACCAGGAGCTCACGGCTAAAGGGGAAACCTTCTTCGACCGTCCCGACTTCTTTGATCTGCTGGCCGGAGGGCCAGCCCTTCGGGAAGCTATTCTCCGGGGAGACTCAGCAGAACAGATTCGGGCGAGTTGGGAACCGGAATTGCAAGCATACCGACGGATGCGGGCAGGGTATTTGTTATACCCTTAAATGATAGACAAGGCTACTCAGGAAGCACCCACTGTTTGGCGCCCCACCAAGTCCACTCAACCTTACTCAGGTCGACCTCGGGGTCGATGAAAGGCCGGTAGTTCCGCCCATTCAGGCGGGCGCGGAAGCGCCCGTAGACGGCAACCTCCTCGCCGCGCGCAGCCGCGGCATCCCGGAGGTGGTGGGCATACTGGAGGATCATGTCCGGATGGGTCGTCATTTTGCGGTACTGACGGGCTTCAAGGCTGTCGCGTGGTTGCACGATGGATTCGGCGCCGGTATCCCGGTTAACCACCCGGAAATTTCCGAGGCCCTGTTTGCTGCGGAGCATCATGCGCCAGCTGTAGCGGTGCCCTTCTTCCGACCAATTTACATCAGAAGCAAAAAGGTGGTGCCGCAGGGGGAGATAGCAGTGAAAGGCAAAGAATACGATAAGCACCGGGACCAGCACCCGGGTAGTTATGGCCGGCGGTGGTAGACTAACCATAGGTCGGTATTCAGCGATGCCGGTAGGTTGAGGTTGTCTGCCGGACCATCGCTGCACCTGCGTCCGCGCCCAAGTGGCTGCTTTACGAGGCCAGTCCGGAGCAAAGAACATACTCGTTAGCACCATTGACAGATACGGGAAAATGCCAATGTTGAAGATGAGGTGATTGGTGGCGTGGAAGAAGGTCAATAAGGCCAGCGCAACCCAGCGTAGTCGTTTGTGCAGTAACAAAAAAGGCGCTGACAGGTCGAGGAGCATGCCTCCCCACGACATGATGTAGGCGGTGGCTTCCTGTTGCCAGAGCCACCCGAGTAAGGGCATGTTGCCACGACGCTGTAACCACATTTTCATGGGCATAGCTTCCAGGAGCCAGTCGCTGTTGATCTTGGCAATTCCTCCCCAGAAGTAGACGACGCCCATAATGGCGGGGAAGAGGTAGACGGTCCACGCCGGAACGTGGGTAACGGCGGCCGCAGGCCGCCTGCGCACGTCAAGCGAGAACGCCCGCCACGCGGGCGTCAGGGCAATTAGCCAGGTCAGCCAAACAAATAAGTAGGCATGGTTGAGGTAGTGAGCTTTCTCGAGCAGGAAAAAATAGCTGAAAAAGGCCGCAAAAAGTGGCGCGGTCACGCGGAACCGGTAGCCGAGAGCCACTGCTATCCCCAAGCCAAAGCCAAGGAGAAAGAATATAGACATGAAGGGTTCCGGAAAGGGTTGGACCCACTCAAAGCCGTAGTAGGGGAAGGTGTAATTGTGGTAGCTGTTCTTGTACCAATTCCAGTAGATGCCATTGCCCAAAATATCACCCGCACCCAGCAGTCCGACCGCAATGCGCAGGAAGACGAGCGTGCCAATGGGCGTTGGGGAGTTGAG
>CAZTTF010000148.1:0-6598 GCA_964616365.1 uncultured Lewinella sp.
AACGAATTGCTACCTTCTAATATACTGTTGCCTCAATTGCAAGTCACCCCCAGCACCTCCAACGTGCAGTAGCCAAAAGACTAAAGGACCAACAGCCTAATCCCCATCCAGCCACCGCAACAACAGCGGAATCAGCATCAGGTCGCTAACCACCGCGCTCGCCAGGGTCAGACTAATGAGCAGACCAATAGTCACTGACGGAGGGTTTATGCTGAAAAGCATCACCAGGAAGCCGAAGAACAAGACCACGGAGGTCAGAACAATCGCCTTACCTGCCTCTTTGAAGGTGATGTGAATGGCGTCGTCTACGGATTTTCCACGACCGCGCGCCAGCCGGTATTTCGCCAGAAAGTGGATCGTGTCGTCTACGGCAATGCCGAAGATGATGGCAAAGACGATACTCACGCCTGCCTCCAGCTCGATGCCCAGGAAGCCAATCATGGCGCCGGCCATGAGTAGCGGAAGGATGTTGGGGACGAGGCTGACGATCAGCATCCGCCAACTTTTAAAGAGCAAGGCCATCAGAATACACACGATCGCAATAGCCCCTCCCAACCCTTGCAGCAGGTTGCGCCGGATGTATTCAGAGTTTTTGTCAATAATTACGCCGGTTCCGGTGGCCCGGACTTCCACCAAACTCGTGTCTACATTAGCGACGATCCAGTTATCTATGCGCTGGGTAAAGGCCTTGGTCGAGTCTGCCCCGAGGTCATCCAGCCGGCTGGTGATCCGTGCTTTCTTACGGTCCTTACTCATCAGCACGTTGAGGTTGAGGGGAGAGACCTGGTTAGCCAGCTGGCGGTACTTTCGGTAGGTGCGCTCGTCGGGAGGCAGCTCATAAGCATCGGGCCGATTGTTGTTGAACATCTGGTGGATACTGCGGTAGACGGCCGTAATGCTGGCGGTGCTTTCTACGGGGTCCTGTGCTTTGACGTAGTCTTCAATCTTGACGATTTCCTGCATCACGGAGAAGTCCGTAATCTTCAGGCTGTCTTTGGCCGTCACGGCCATCTCGAAGGGGCGGAAGCCGGCGAGCTCTTTTTCGAAAAAGAGGAAATCTTCCGTGATTTTCTTGCCGCGCGGGAGCGCGGACGTAATTCGGTTGTTCGTCGTCACCATACTAATGCCCAGGGCACAAAGTAGTAACGCGACCACGGAGCCGATCTTGATCCAGCCCGGACGCGCTTTAGTGAACTGATAGCTGCGCTCCAGCAGGCGGTCCCAGAAGGCTTGTTGCCGCCCGATTTTGACGATCTGGTCAACGCTGAGGTAAGACAGCAGAGAGGTGGTGAATAATACCACGGTAACGTAGGCCACCATGACGCCGAGGGCGGCGTTGATACCGAAGTTCCGGATGGGGTCAATCTTACTGGTCAGTAGGGTGGCGAAGCCTACCGCAGTTGTCAGGGAGGTCAGCAGGGTAGCCAGGCCAATCTCCTTGATGGTGATTTTGATGGCACTTTCTTTGTCTTTGCCCGCCCGTAACTCATCAATGTATTTGGACATGATGTGGATCACGTCGGAAGTACCAACGATGATCATCAAGACGGGGTAAAGCGCAGCGATGGCGTTAAGCTCGCGGCCGAGCAGGCCGAGGATGCCGAGAAAGAGGAGTAGGCCAAGCGCAATGCTTACCAGGGAAACCAGTATCCCCAGGGGCCTGCGGTAGAGCAAAAACATGATAAAGGTCACCAGTATACCCGAAATGAGGGCGGAGACGACGACCTCACGAATTTGCGTTTCGACCATCACTTTCTGGAAGTTGGCCGCTCCGAGGTAGTGGTGGTCCGGGAAGTTGTATTGGGCCATCAGGGACTCAAGCCCGGCCATCAGCTCTTTGCTTTTATCAAGTCCATTCTTAGCACCTGCGGCCCCGTTGTCTAAATTAACCAGACTCTCCGTCTTCAAGAAAACCACCAGTGCGGTGCCGTCCTTATTGATGAGGTTGCCGACGAAGCGCTCGTCCTGCATGATGCGCAGGCTGTCAGCCGCATAACGACCAGGATCATCGCGGTGAATGGCGGGGATGGTAGTGACCGCAAAGGGCGTTTTGAGGGGGTAGCCGAAGGTCGTGAGCGACTGCACACCAACAACGTAGGGGATGTCCCGGGCAGCCAGGGCGAAGTCGTGCGCTTCGGCGAGAAAGGAGCTGTCAAAGACCGTTGGGTCCCGCTCTAGCGCAACGAGCATAAAGTTGTCGTCCCCTTCAAACTCTTCGATGAATTCCAGGAAGAAGGCCAGGTCGTCGTCACCCCGTGGGAAGAACTGGCTAAAATCAAAGGTGAATTTCAGGTTGAAACACCCGTAGACTGCTGCCATGCTGAACAGGGCAAAAGCAATAATGACGGGAAGGCGAAAACGGCGCATGCGAGATCAGATAGCGTGCTGTCCGGACATTCGAACGGCGGGGTTAGACTACCTTAAACGCGGGGAAATGAAATGGTTTGGTGCGGGGCGTCATTTCGGCGTGATTTTCGGCAGCTTTAGGTGGGCGCGGACGCAGGTGCAGGGGGAGTGGTGAGGGCAAGGTAGGGGTAGGCCATGCGGCCGTCCAGGAAACGATGCCCCAGGATATTGTCTTCGGCCGCTTCGCTCCCGGATTACGGCTCGGCTGCGCCTCCATCCGGGGATAAGGGAGGTTTGATTCCTACGGAGTCTGGCGGGTTGCTGATTGGCCAGGCTATTTCCTGCTCTTCGGCTTGCCTGTACCTTTGCCACCTCCGGGTTTTCCGCCACCTTTTCCGCCCTTCGGCTTGCGCTTGTAAACGAGGTGCATCCTACTGGTCAGCGGATTAGCGCTATCCTCTTCGTACTGCTCCCGGTTGAGGAAGGTACGGCGCGCCAAAAAGAGCGCGCTGAGGAAGGAATCAGGGCTAGCCTCGTCTTTGCCTACGAGGTCGTAGGCGGTGCCGTGGTCGGGGCTCGTCCGGATGCCTGGCAGTCCCGCTGTGAAATTAACCCCCTTGCCAAAGCTGAGGGCTTTGAATGGAATGAGTCCCTGGTCGTGGTACATTGCCAGCACGGCATCAAACTTGTTTTGCTTGCCGGAGCCGAAGAAACCGTCGGCGGGGAAAGGGCCCATTGCCAGAATGCCTTTCTCTTTGGCCGCCTCTACGGCCGGCCGGACAACCTTGATGTCTTCCTGGCCAATTCTTCCCTGGTCTCCGGCGTGCGGATTTAATGATAGTACGGCAATTACCGGACGGCTGATGCCAAAGTCAGCCCGCAGGCTGGCATTCATGATGTCCAGTTTCTTCAGGATAGCAGCTTTGGTAACTGCTTTGGCGACTTCGCTTACCGGAATGTGGTTCGTCACAACGCTAACCCGAAGGTCGTCGGTAACTAGAAACATCAGGCTTTCTTCAGCGCCCAGCTTTTCGGTAAGCATCTCGGTATGTCCGGGGTAGGGGAAGGTCTCCGGAGGCATGACGGACTTGTTGATCGGGGCGGTGACCAGGGCGTCAAGGTTGTTGTCCTTGAGGTCTGCTACCGCCCGCTCCAGTGAAAGAGCGGCTGCCGTCCCTCCGGCCGCCGTAGCTTCTCCCGGGGTGTATTCCAGGTCTTCGGGGAAGGCCTCAACGAGGCTGATGTTGCCGTCTTCTGCATCGTCACCTGAAGCAACGACCTGATACTCGAAATCGGGGAGGTCTTCACTACTGTACCGGCTCATAGCTGCCTTAGAGGCATAAATGACGGGCGTTACCAGGTCGAGAATGCCCTGGCGGCTGAGGGCTTTAATGACCACTTCCGGGCCAATGCCATTTGGATCGCCGATACTGATGCCAATACGAATAGGTTCCATGGGGATGAATTGAGGCGCGAAGATAGGGCGATAGTCAAATAGTCAAGTAGTGGGGTGGTCAAATAGTCAAGTAGTGAGTGTAGTCAGATCATTCAGTGGTCAAATAGTTTGGGTTGGTTGGATGTTAGCAGCCGGCTTACGGGGAAACGTACTGCCAGGAAGTTGATCGACTAAAGCTTGAAAAGCGTGAGCCGATCATCGGATGTATCTTTGGACCTGGCGAAGTCGGACAAAAGTTCATCGGATGTCTCGGCCTGCCCAAAGAGCAGTATTTTTACCCCGCACAACCCCTTTTACTCCATGACCTTCCTCTGCATCTCCTGCTACTTCAAAGGCGCTGAGTTTCTCCGCGCGAGTAAAGAAGCCGGAAACACTATTTATCTCCTAACCATGCAGAGCCTGGAACACGAGGCCTGGCCACGCGAGTGCATCGATGAGTTTTTCTTCATGGAGCGGGACGTGAATACCCCCGAGAACCTCTCGGGGATAGGAAAGGGGTTAGCCTGGCTGATGCAAGACCGGAAAATTGACCGGATCATCGCCCTTGATGATTTTGACGTGGAAAAGGCTGCCTTCCTGCGGGAGGAGTTTCGGATTCCGGGAATGGGGCAGACAACTGCCCGATACTTCAGGGATAAACTTGCCATGCGCATTCAGGCACGTGATCAGGGGGTGCCAGTTCCTGCTTTCTCTTCCTTGTTTAACAATGAAGCGTTAGCAGATTTTGCCAACAACATTAGCTACCCTTGCCTGGTGAAGCCACGTGGTGAAGCCAGTGCGACGGGAATCAAAAAGGTGCATTCTGCCGAAGAATTATGGAGCCACGTTCATAGCCTGGGGGAGGAACGTCCGAACTACCTGGTGGAGCAGTTCCGCCCGGGAGATGTCTACCACGCTGATGCCATTAGCGTTGATGGAGAAGTGGTGTTCTGTCAGGTAAGTCGCTATTTGAGTACCCCCTTTGAGGTCGCACACGGCGGTGGCATCTTTCGTTCCGTGAGTGTGCCTCATGATGATGAAGACGCTGTTCGCCTGAGAGCATTGACCTCTGAAGTGATGCATGCCTTCGGCATGCGGTTTAGCGCCAGCCACACCGAGTTTATCAAGTTGCCCTCCGGCGAATTCGTGTTCCTGGAGACGGCGTCCCGGGTGGGCGGTGCCCACCTGGCAGAGATGGTAGAAGCGGCCACTGGTGTTAACCTCTGGGCCGAATGGGCCCGCCTCGAGACGGCGATGGCACACGGCGTGGAATACCACGCCCCCGGGCGTCGGTACGACCAGGCAGGTATCGTTGTTTCTTTGTCGCGCTTTGAGCACCCGGATACTACGCAGTTTCAGGACGAGGAAATCGTCTGGCGTATGGACATGAAGCAGCACATTGGACTGATCGTTGCGAGTAAATCTGCGGTCCGGATCAGAGAGTTGCTTGACGATTATGCCGAGCGGATTGCCCGGGATTACCACGCGGCGGCTCCCGCGCCGCCCAAGAGTTTGCATTAAGGAGACGAATAATTATTGTGTGCGTTAACTCTAGAAAACAATGGCGATGGGAGCCGTTGGATAGAGCTCCTGCTAATGATCTAGCGTTTTGACATACTAACGGTCTAACCAACTCACCAAATACCGTCGGCCTTTTGAACATTACAGCACCTTACGACCTTTCCAATCCGGTACATGTTCGTACATACTAACCAAACCAACTATAATCATGCGTAAACAACTACTTTCTTTCGCAATTGCCGTGATGGCAATACTCTTTACCGCTGGCCTGAGTGCTCAAATCCAAACGCCTTCTGCCTCTCCAATGGCGAAAACGGAGACTGTTGTTGGTTTGACCGACGTACATGTAGAATACAGCCGCCCAGGTGTTAAGGGACGTACAATTTTTGCAGCAGATGGTCTTGTTCCTTTCGGAAAGATCTGGCGTACCGGTGCTAATCAGGCTACTAAAGTCACTTTTGGTGGTGATGTAATGGTTGGTGGCGAGAAGCTGGCAGGTGGAAGCTACGCTATCCTAACCAAGCCAATGGCCGATAAGTGGGAAGTCATGCTGTTCAACTACGAAGGTGGTAGCTGGGGAATGTACCCAAGCAAAACACCGGCAGCAACGCTTACCGTAGAAGCAATGAAGGTTCCCGGTAAGGTGGAAAACTTCACCATCATGTTCGATGAGTACACCATGAACAGCGCCAACATGTACATCATGTGGGACCAGACAATGGTAGCACTACCCATCAAAACTTCCGTTAAGGACCAGGTAATGGCTAACATTGATCGTGTAATGGCAGGCCCAAGCATGAACGATTACTACAACGCTGCTTCCTTTATGGCTGACAATGGCGGTGATATGAAGCAGGCGATGGAGTACATCAATAAAGCAGTAGAAATGAGTGGCGATAACCCACGCTACTGGATGGTGCGTCGTCAGGGTCTGATCATGGAAGGCCTTGGTATGAAGAAGGAAGCAATGGCTGCCTTCAACCGCTCTATGGCACTCGCAAAAGAAGCTGGTAACGAAGACTACGTTCGTCTGAATCAGCAGTCTCTCAAAGGACTTAAGTAAGCTTAAAGCAAAATGAGCAAGGGCAGGCCCGCAGGAGAGTATTCTCTGTGGGCCTGTTCTCTTTTTTATGCGAATTCAAGTATTGCCGCTAAACTCCTGCAGCGTTGTAGTGTTTGCAACAACTGCAACAACTGCAACAACTGCAACAACTGCAACAACTGCAACAACTGCAACAACTGCAACAACTGCAACAACTGCAACAACTATGTCCAGAACTGACGTAAACACCCTTG
>CAZTTF010000149.1:0-7617 GCA_964616365.1 uncultured Lewinella sp.
TTGTTGCCCTGGGTACCTTACTGGCGAGGAACCCTTAAGGGGAACGCGCGTTACCCCTGGCAAAAAAAGTGGGATGGCAACCGGATAAATGATTACCAGTTTCGTGGCAAGACTTTACGACGGGATAGCAGCCGGGCCTACCCAACCAGAATAATGGATGATCTGTGGCTGCACCGGAAATATCGGGAGCGCAACATATACCGGGCAATCCGTAAATCACCCCTGCAACCCGAAGGAGCTTATAAATATTCGGGATTACTTTTCTACCTCCTGCCCGACTACGTTACCCGAAATACGGGACAGGACTACGCGGAATATCTCAGGGAGCAATTTTACGACCGGCTTGGTGCCACGACGCTAGGGTATCGTCCTTTGGATCGGGGTATTCCTCTGGATAAAATTGTGCCCACCGAGATAGACTCTTTTTTTCGGATGGATACTCTACATGGTATCGTCCATGACGAGGGCGCGGCCCTAATGGAAGGGGTTAGTGGCAATGCGGGGCTCTTTGCGGCGGCAGAGGACCTGGCCAAGTTGTATCAGATGCTACTGAATGGTGGGGAATATGGGGGCGTGCGGTATTTCCGCCCGGAAACCATCCGGGAGTTTACGCGCTACCAATACCCTGAGGAAGATAACCGTCGGGGGCTTGGTTTTGATAAACCATTGATCGAATATGACGTTGATGCGAGCTCGGTAGCGAAGTCTGCCTCTCCGCTTAGTTTTGGGCACAGTGGTTATACGGGGACGCTGGTATGGGCGGATCCGGAGCACGAACTACTTTTTATTTTTCTTAGCAACCGGGTACACCCAACGCGGGAGCGGCGGGAGATATACAAAGCAGGTATCCGCCCCACGATCCACCAGATGATCTACGATGCGGTAGGGGTAGAGTAGTAAGGGGCGATTGTAGTAGCCGCCAACTTAGGTCAATTTATGCCTGCAGTTTAATGCCCGGCTCTGGGAGAATGCCGACGGCTTTTTGCGGGGAGCGTAGCGGCTGACTGCACCAAAAGCGAATTTTCGCTGAATTTGCCTATTTTGGCGCTTCGATGAAGACAAAAACTGCGAACGAGAAGATCATCTTTGGCTTAAAGGTCAAACAACTCCGACAGGAGCAGGGTCTGTCCTTTGCGGAATTGTCAAAAATGGCGGGGATGTCCTTGTCCTACATCAACGAGATTGAAAAGGGGAAGAAATTTCCTAAAAAGGATAAGGTGGCTAATCTTGCCAAAGCATTGGGCACCTCCGTCGAGCAGCTTACCAACGATCAGTTAGACCGTAACCTGGCACCAATTACGCAATTGCTGCAGAGTAACTTCCTTAATGAATTGCCGCTGGAGCTTTTTGGAATTGAGCTGAGTAAGGTGGCAGAAATCATTGCTCAGGCACCAACGCGCGTAGGCGCGTTCATCAGTACCCTGCTCGAACTGTCTCGTAGCTATGCCCTACGCGAGGAGAATTTTTACTTTGCGGCCTTGCGCTCTTACCTGGAGCTGAACGATAACTATTTCCCGGAATTAGAGACAGCGGTACAGGAATTTGCTGAGAAGAATGGTTTGCCTTCCGTGCGTCCGGTCCCGCCGCGGATATTAGCGGAACTTCTTACGGATAAGTATGGGTACGAGATCGTTCCTGATGGCTTGGAGAAGCACCCTGATCTGTCAATCTTCCGGGCAGTCTATCAGCCTGAGAGCAGCAAGCTGTTATTGAATGGCAAGCTGACGCCCGGCCAACGTGGATTTCAGTTTGGTAAGGAGCTTGCGTTTAATTACCTGAAGCTATCGGAAAGGGCCAATACGAGTAGTTTGTTGCGGAGCCGGGTATTTGAGGAAGTGCTGAACCATAGTAAGGCAACTTATTTCAGTGTAGCACTCCACATCCCTTTAGCGCCGTTTACGGAGCAAATTCGTGACTTCTTTGGGCGGGAAACCTGGTCGGCAGACGCTTTTCTGGGGATCATGCAGCACTACAATGCTACGCCGGAGATGTTCTACCATCGCCTGACCAACGTTATTCCGCAATTCTTCGGCTTGCGGGAAATGTTCTTCCTGCGGTTCATCCACGAAGTTGATGCCGGCAACTTCACGATTGATAAAGAACTCCATCTCAACCGACGGCACCACCCGCATGAGAATGGCTTGTTTGAGCACTATTGCCGCCGGTGGGTCAGCCTGAGTTTGCTGGAGAACATTGAGCCTGGGACCAATGATCTCAAGATTGACGTACAACGAAGTAAGTACTACGGGACAGAGGACGAATACCTTTGCCTGACAATGGCACGCACAAACTATCCTGTACCTGGTAAGAACGTGTCCGTTACCCTTGGCTTTTTATATAATGATCAACTGCGGGAGACCATTGCCTGGGCGGACGATCCGGCAATCCCCCGCCGTGATGTTAATACTACCTGCGAGCGCTGTCCGATCGAAGACTGCGCTGAGCGTGCTGCGGAACCAATAATTGTCCGCAAGCGGGACAAGCTTCGCCGCGTCCGAGCAGCACTGGACGAGTTGTAGGTCAGACCAAGCTTTATTATCGTAAAACCAGCTCTCCTTTAGGGGTCTGGAGACGTACAAGGAATCCGGGTTGCTCAGCCTGGGAGACGGTGGTGGTAACACCGAGTTGCTTCAGCGCTGCTTCCATAGCAGCGGGCTTTGGGTGGAAAAGCTCCAGGTGGAGTATTTGGTAAGCTGCTTCCATGCGATCGGTGGGGTGGAAGTCTGAGGCTGACCAATCGAGGAAAAAGGGGAGGATTTCAACGGCAGGCGTGGATTGGGGCAGGGTCATTTGCCACTGCAGGTGCTCGCCGGCCGGGGTCTGCCTTTGGCCGGTATGGATGGTGCTCAGGGCAGGGTTGATCTTTTGCAGCGCACTGGCCTGTGCGCTAAGGTCATCACTCTTGAGTGACCAGCGTACCATGGTTGGGGTGCTGATGAAATCAATCCCCATCCAGCGGGGTGGGGGGACGTTGGTATTTTGCGGGTCAGCTGCTACGATTTCGAGGTAAGCACCGTCTCCTAGATTGATAACAGCGTTGTGGGTGCCCTGATGAGGGTGGCGCCCGCCGATGGCGGGCCGCAGGCCCGTATGCGCTTCAAACCAGTCGAGGGCAAGGTCAAGGTCAGGAACAGCGTAAACGAGATGGTCGAGGGTATGCATTGTGGGCTATTTGTCCGGAAATAGGAAGAAGCAGGCTATCCGTCTAGGCAACCCTTAAATTGGTCTTAAGTTCTTTACTGAAGTACTGATGCTGGAAAATAGACAACTACTTTCGTACTCAGTTTTAACCCCCCGAATCACCCAATACCCCAGAAGATGCGTTTTTTTCCCCTGCTCTTACTGCTCCTCCTTTGCACCGGCGTTCGCGCCCAGGTACTGTCCGGTAGAATCACGGACGCAAATTCCGGAGAACCCCTGCCCTATGCTTCCATCTACGTGGAAAAAACGAAAAGTGGCACCGCGAGTAATGCGGACGGTTACTTCCAGGTGAAACTGGGGCCAGGCACCAACCAGGTTGTCTTCTCTTACCTCGGTTATGTCAGTGAGCAAAGATCGGTAAGTGGGAATACGTCTCTGGATGTAGAACTCTCCGGTGAAGCACTGGAGCTGCAGGAAGTAGAGGTGCTAAGTAATGGAGAAGACCTGAGTTACAGTGTTATCCGCCGGGCCATTGCAAAAGCAGAGTACCATTTGAACCAGCTCGATAGTTATAGCGCTGAAGTCTATATCAAAGGGACGGGTAAAGTGAATAAAATTCCGGGCCTGATCCGGGCCTTGGCACCAAAGGAAGACCGTAAAGACATTGATGAAGTGCTTGACCGCCCCTTCACCTCTGAATCGACAAGCCGCGTAACCTATAAGCGACCAAATACCTACGAACAGGAAGTGTTGTCGAAATACTCAGTCGGAGACGAGCAGTTTGACGCCAACGGCTACATCTTCACGTCTTTTTACAGCCCTTATGTGGCCGAGGCCATCGTTAGCCCGCTCAGTCCGCGTGCCTTTGGGTACTATAAATTCGAACATGAGGGCGTTTTTGTAGATCAGGATGAGTTGATCAACAGGATCAAGGTTATTCCCCGGAGCAAGGGAGAGGACATTTTTTCGGGCTACATCAACATCGTGCAGGACGACTGGAGTCTTCACAGTCTTGACCTGACGACGTATAAGCTTGGTTTTGAAATAAAAATTAAGCGCTCTTACGCCGAGGTGCAGGAGCATACCTGGATGCCGATTACTACGCAACTCGATGCTGATGGTAAAATCTTCGGTTTTGAGTTCGAGTACCACTATCTAAGCACGATCGCGAATTATGAGCTGGAGCTGAACCCTGAACTGGGTGGCTACATAGAAGTGATTGACGAAAAGACGAATCCGGAAGCCGCCGCTGCCATCCGCAAAAAGAAGTCCCGTTCCGAGATGGAGGAGATTCTCGGAGATGGAGGCGAGTTGACCCGTAAAGACATGCGGCGCCTCATGAAAGAATACCGCAAGCAGGAGGTGAGAGCATCGGAAGAACCGGAAGTGGTCAGTAACTACAGCTTTAAGGGTGACAGCGCTTCGGTGGTGACCGACTCCGCCCGCTGGGCGGAGATTCGTCCGGTTCCCCTCACGGCGCTGGAACAGCGTGGTTACGCGATCATCGATAGTATTCAGCGACTGGAGCAGGAGGAGCAGCGCCTGGTAACCATGAGTGTGACGGCGGATCGGGATTCGGCGAAGATGGTCGTTGCTAATCCGAACGCCAAAAAGCGGAAGCGTAAAGCCTTCCAGCGGAGCATCCTGCCTGATCCCTTCTTTAACCCGGTGGAAGGTTATGCCCTCGGAGGCGCGCTGACCTACCGCCATAAGAAAAAACGCTACGGGATTACGATTAACCCGCGTTATGGCATCGGTTGGAAACGACTGACTGCTCAGGGGAGTCTTTTCTGGGGGAAAAGCGGACTGCGGGTTGACGATGGGCTACGGAAAATTCCACGCTACGAAATCAGTGGAGGGCGCTTCTTGCGCCAGTTCGATCGGACCGGAGCGATCGATCCTTGGCTAAATACTTACACTACCCTGTTCAATGGGAATAACTTCATCAACCTCTACGAACGCGCTTACGGCGAGTTTGCCTACAACAAACAATACGGTGATCGTCTTTCGGCAAGATTTCGCGTCGGCTATGAGGACCGTCGGGACGTAGAGAACTCCTCGAATAACAACTGGTTCGGCCTGAGGGATGACGAAGCCTATGCCGCTAATGCGCCGGACAATGCTACCCTTGGCCAGGTCGTCAGCGTTAGTCCCGCTGCTACCGCACAGTTAAGCCTCGCGTGGCGCCCGGGACTGAAGTTTCAGATCGAAAATGGGAGAAGAGAGGTATTGGAGCTATCCGCTCCGACCGTTTCACTGGAAATAGAACAAGGATTTGACGGAATTGGTAACAGTACTGCCGATTTCACCCGCCTTCAGCTCGGCTATGAGCACCGCTTTGATGTAGGGCGCCGGGGAAAGGTGGACCTTTTAGTGCGGGCCGGAAGCTTCCTGAATAACAACCAGGTGGACTTCCCTGATTTCCGACACTTTGCTACTACGGAACTGACGCTGACGAATCCTGATCCTATCGCTAACTACCGCTTGCTGCCATACTATCAGGAAAGCACTAATGAGGAGTATGCAGAAGTATACGCCCATTACCAGTTCCGTAAATTCCTGTTGACGCAGATCAATACCCTTCACCTGAAAGGACTTAAAGAGGATCTCTTTGTGAATTATCTCTATACGCCAACCTCTGAAAATTACACTGAATTAGGTTATTCCCTGGATAATATTTTCCGGGTGTTTCGGGTCGAGTTTGTTACTAGTTTCCGGGATTTTGCTTACGAAGATTTCGGTGTCCGGCTCAGCGTTGCAACCACCTTTACGCGGATGTTTAACTAGGAGTGGAGTAGTCAAGTAGCCGGTTAGTCAAGTAGTCAAGTAGTTGGTTAGTCAAATAGTCAAATAGTTGGGTTGTAACGCTGGAGGGTGTTATCCTTATTGCTTGACTGCCAGATCAGGTGTGCGCGGCCGCAGGTGCACTTTCCTGATGCAAGAGGCAATGTATATTATCACTCAACTATAGCCTCAATGAAGTCACGCGCCTGGTCCATTTTTAGCCGGGCGTAAGTCTTTTTATCGTGCTTGGCCTGCAGGGAGATGTCCTGTTTGAGTTGAGCGTACTTATCCCGGTCTGTGGGATTGTTTCGAAGGTGGTCTCTGAATTTCAAGTGGCGGAGCAGCTCCCGGCTGCCCGTTGGGCAGGCATACAAGTGGTGGGCATACATGTCCAGCGTTGAATGATCAGTCTCCCGTTCACCACGCTTGAACACTTCTCGCTGGGGGATGCCCTGGTCTCCATGATGCTGATAGCCAAGGCTGGCCAACCGCTCTTTGATTTTTTGGAACGGTATATCTACCGGATACTCAAGGTCGATATCAATAATATCCTTAGCGGCGAGGCCGGGTACTGCAGTGCTGCCTACGTGATGAACCTGTACCGGAAGTCCTTCCAGGCAGGAGGAAAGGATGGCCGCCATTTCTGCAAAGACTGATGGCCAATCAGGGTTGTATGTCTGGATAAGCATGGTTGCAATTGAGGGGGTAAAACTACTGTTTAGTCTTGACAAACACCTGCCTGGTCGCTATCGCTACCAAACGGATGCCTACCTTTGTGGCATGGACTTAATCTGGACCATTGGACTTCTCGTCGTTGGCTACTTCGGCTATAATTGGTACACGGGCTTACAGCAGCAAGTGCGTGGCGGTGATGAACCGGATGACCGGGTGACCGGACCGGAGGCTCCACCCATGGCCGACAATGATACGCCACCTTCCGCCAGCGATACTGACTACATCGATTACGAAGAAGTGGAGTAGGAAGCAGGAGCTAATTAAGCGCTATTAGGGAGCCTTCTCCCGGCCACTTTCATCAGCGGTCTGAACCTTACCGATAATCGAAAATATCATGGCGGATAAACCCCGTTTCGCTGGCCGTATCAGCGACTGGATACTGCACAAGGACAACCAACTTATTGCTTTTAACAAGCCTGCCGGTCTTGCCGTGCAACCGGATAAAAGCGGTGGCCCCAGCCTGCTTGGCCTGGGAGCGGCCTACATTCGCCACGACCTCTACCTCATTCACCGGTTGGATCAACCGGTATCCGGAGTGGTGCTACTGGGGCAGAAGCCTTCGGCGCAGACGTCACTCACCCGCCAGCTGAAAGCTGGCACCGTCGAGAAACAGTACCTCGCTATTGTCGGTAACCGTCCGGCCGAAGATGAAGGTACCCTGAAGCATTACCTCCGCAACGCAAGAGGTAACCGCTCAGCGATTGATGAGAATCCGAGTGCAGGGAGTAAGGAGGCCATCCTCGACTATAAGTACCTTGGTTCCAGCGAGCGATATCACCTGCTGGCCATCCGGCTGCACACGGGCCGGAAGCATCAGATCCGGGCTCAGATGGCAGCCATCGGCTGCCCGTTGCGGGGAGATACCAAATACGGCTTCAAACGGGTTAACCCTGATGGAGGAATTGACCTGCACAGCCTGCGGATCAGTTATGATCACCCGGTATCCGGAGAGCGGGT
>CAZTTF010000150.1:0-38497 GCA_964616365.1 uncultured Lewinella sp.
CGCGCCCGAATCCCAAACGACAAAAACAAAAATCCAGCTCTCGGAGCTACACCAAAAGCAAAGAAACATGAGTACTTATTCAGATCCCAAAGACCTCCGCACCTTCGGCAAGATCACGGAGTGGCAGGAAGAAATGGGGAACAAGTTTTTCGACTGGTACGGCTCCGTTACGGAAGGCGACAGTGCGCTCACCGAGCGCGAAAAAGCCCTGATTGCCCTGGCTGTCAGTCACGCTATCCAGTGTTCTTACTGTATCGATGCCTATACCACAAATTCCCTCCAGGCCGGAGCCGACGAAGAACAGATGATGGAAGCCGTTCACGTTGCGGCGGCCGTAAAAGCCGGAACCACCCTCATCTATGCCCGTCAAATGCAAAAGCAGGTTGACAAAGTGACGATGTGAGCTGATTTACCATTTACCATTGAAGATTTAGGATTCAGGATTTTCCGATTAGCCTAAGTCGACAGTGGGAGCCAAATCCTGAATATTACATCCTGAATCGTAAACTGTAATTCCCCCATGGCAATTAAGCAAAAAACCAAATCCCTCTCCGCAACGGGAAACCGCCTGAACAGCACCTTTGTGCAGCTCAACGTACTGAACGGCAAGGACATCTCTGACGCCAAGTTTCCGCGGTTTAGCGATAAGCTGGCTACCCAGGGACACCGACCGTTCAAGCCAACTGAGATTGAGATATTTCAACTCAACATTGGTAAGCTGTGTAATCAGACTTGTGCCCACTGTCACGTTGATGCCGGTCCGGATAAGAAGCGGGAGAATATGTCAATGGAGGACCTCCAACAATGTGTAGATATCATTGCCGCAACTCCCAGCATCAAGATCGTCGACATCACCGGAGGTGCTCCGGAAATGCACCCGGGCTTCCGTTGGTTCGTCGAACAGTGTACAGCCTTAGGTAAGGAAGTGATCGACCGCTGTAACCTGACCATTATAATGGCTAATCCTAAATACCGCGATTTACCGGAATTTTTGGCCAAGCATAAAGTACACGTAGTATCAAGTCTCCCATACTTCAGCAAAAAGCGAACCGACGGGCAGCGGGGAGACGGCGTTTTTGAGGATTCGATCAAAGCCCTACAATTGCTTAACGAGGTCGGCTACGGCAAACCGGGCACCGGTTTGCTACTCGACCTGGTATTTAATCCCTCCGGTGCCTACCTACCCGGTAAGCAGGAAACCCTGGAAGCGGAGTTCAAACGCCAACTTGACCGTAAGTTCGGTATCGTTTTCAACCAGCTCTTTGCCATTACGAACCTGCCCGTAGCCCGCTTCCTGGATTACCTGCTGGATACCGGAAACTACGAAGAGTACATGCAGAAATTGGTAGATGCCTACAACCCGGCAACGGTCGAAAGCCTCATGTGCCGTAATACGGTTTCCGTCTCCTGGGATGGCCACCTCTACGATTGTGATTTCAATCAGATGCTGGACCTCAAGATCGCCGCCAAAGGCCAGCACATCTCCACCTTTGATGCGGATGAGTTGCGCAACCGGAACATCATCCTGAATCAGCATTGTTACGGCTGCACGGCAGGGGCGGGGAGTAGCTGTACGGGAGTGGTGGCGTGATTTAGTCGGTAGACGAACGGGTTAACGGGGTGGGTAAGCATAAGTCAGCTTTGTCTGAAAGCCATCGATTTTACTTTGCTCTACCTCGGCGCCGATCTGGCGGCTAAGCAAGTCCACTAGTCTACTACCAAAGCCAGTGCCTTGGTGCGTGGCGGTGATTTGCCCTTGGCCTTGATCACTGACAGAGAGGGCGTACTTGCCATCACCCTGTTGTCGTAGGGATACCGAAATTGTTCCTTGCTGGTCGGCCGGATAAGCGTACTTGATGGCGTTGGTGAGCAGCTCGTTAACGATTAGGCCTAGCGGGATGGCGGTATCGACATCCATATCCACCGCTTCGGCTGCTACCTTTATTTGCAGCCGTTCCTTTTCGTTGTAAGTTTCCAGTAGACTGCTGGCCAGCTGCGTAAGGTACTCCCGCATTTCGATGGACTTCAGACTACGCCCCTGGTACAGCTTTTGGTGAAGGATGCCCATGCTTTTTACCCGGCTACGACTTGCCAGCATAGCATCTTGAGCACCTTTGTCACTCAGGGTAGCGGATTGTAATTCAAGAAGACTGGAGACGACCTCCAGGTTGTTCTTTACCCGGTGGTGAATTTCCTTGAGTAGGGTTTCGTTCTCGGTATTACGTTCCTCCAGTAAAGCGTTTTTACGCCGATTGTTGCGGAGGCCAAAGAACAAACCTAGTGCGCCGAGCAATAGCAATAGACCAATGCCGTAGCTCAACAATTGCACTTTTCGTTGACGGCTGATGGTGTCTTCCTGCTCGTCAATGAGGGCATCTTTTTGTTCAGTGGCGTACTGCACCCTCAGTTCTGAGCGTAGGGCTTTGAGCTCCCCATCCAGTTGTTGAGATTTATAGTGGTAGGCGGTGTCTTTGTAGGCAATGGCTTTTGCTAAGTTACCGGTGTTGGCATAGGATTCGGCCAGGTAGCGGTATGATTTAATCATGGTTTCATCCTGCTTAAACCCGCGATTGGCCATGTGCGTAATGAAATCTTCGAGATAAGGGATGGCTTCTTTGTATTTGCCCTGCAAGTAGTACACGTAACCCACTCCTTGTTTGTTGCCGTCGGCCATGCTGGCTTCAGGGAGCTTTTTGAGGGCAAAGTCGTAAACGTACTTGTGGTCTCGCAAAGCCTCATCAAGGCGGCCTAGGGCCGCCAAAGCCTCCCCTCGGTAGCCATATGCCCTGATGGTTTCTCCCAAAAACTCATCGGGGCCAACTGCTTCGACCATCCTGACGGTTCGTTCGGCGATGCGTAAAGCTTCTGCGGGACGATCGCTATTGACGTAACAAGCTGCCAGGTAGAAGAGCGGAACCATCGTACGTAAGGAATCTTCCCCTTTCAGCTCCTCGAAAAGTTGGACAGCCTGCCAGCCGTATCCAATAGCGGTGTCGTAATCGCGGGAGTTGCGGTAGAGGTAGCAAATGTCTGAGTATAATTTCCCCAGGATAATTGTGTCCTGGGTAGGTTTAGCCCTCTCGATGGCGGCGACCAAAATCTCTTCTGCTTCCAGAAATCGGTTGAGTTCTGAAAGATCGGTAGCTACATGACCCGCTGAGCGGGCTGCGTTAGCAACTTCCCCGGCAGCAGTAAAGTACCTCAGCGCCAGTTTGTCGTATTTCAGGATGGAATCCTGTTCGTTTTCTACGTAATTGATGTAGTTCCAATACGCCAGATGACGGGCAGCATAAGCAGCCTGTAAGTCATCTCCTTGTTTTACGGCTTCCCGTAGAACTACCTGGCCGAACTGCATTACCAGTGTGTCGTCGTTGTCACCAATATTGTAATCTAGCCAGGACGTGGCACTATCGAGCGTAATCTTGGCAATATTAGGCACTTGGGCACAAAGTTGTCCGCTCACTAAGCAAGCGAAAAGTAGCATTAATTGCTTCACGTGTGAATAAGTTGTAAGCGGCGGGTTAATTCATCGCTGTAGCTAGGCCCTAGCGGGATGGCGGTTCCTGCGACGACGAGGTGCCGTTCGGCCACCTCATCGACATGACGAAGGTTAACTACGTGGGAGCGATGAACGCGCATAAATTCATTGGACCGTACCTGATCCATAAGCTTACTCAGAGCCATACTCAGTAGGTACTCCGTCTCGGAGGTGACAATCCTGCAATAAGCCCGCTCGGCGATAACGTAATTGATATCCTTAAGGAAAACCTTTACCATGCGCTTTTTATGGCGCACGAAGATGCGATCACTCAACAAGTAAGCTGGTTGTTCCGGAGGTTGGCTGGGGGCAGGTAGCGGTGGTGTGGCAGCTACCCCAGGAAGCAAGGCTAAGTCTATTGTCCGTACCAGCTCTCGCTTTTCGTAGGGCTTCCCGATGAAGGCTTTTGGCTTGGTAGCGCGGGCGCGTTCGTAGGTGGCATCATCAGTATTGGCCGTTAGATAGATGATGGGCAGATGGTAGGGGAGTTCCTTGCGCAGCACCTTAGCCGTTTCTATGCCGTCGAGTATGCCTTTCAGGTTAATGTCCAGCAAAAGTAGATCAGGAGGGGACTGCCGGCAATGAACAACAGCTTCTTCTCCGCGTGGGAGTAATCCGACTACTTCGTAACCCAATTCTTCAAGGTGCATACTGATTTTGGCGGCGATAATCATCTCGTCCTCAACAATGAGCACTTTAACTGGGGTAGGCATAGGCGTTGACTGAATTTCTGGAACTATAAGCCCAAGAAAAGACTTTATTCCACTTTTCCCGGATTCCGCCCCCAAAAAATGAAGATTATTAGGCATAACATATTTTTTAGGGGCGAAACCTATTTATTCCACGATGATTACTGTTGATCGCCGACCGAAGGCCGTTTGTACCAAGAGATGATAGGCACCTGCCTGCGGATTCGTCAGGTCATAAGTAAAGTTATAAGCTGACGCTCCGTCTCCTTGTCTTCGCTCTAGCCTGGCACCATTATTATCATAGAGGTTAACCACTAGCGCCGCCGGATTACTCAGGGTAATCGCTGCCTCAAACTGTCCCGTATTAGGGTTGGGGCTGACTATGATCTCCTCAATGATTGGCCGGCCAAGTACTGTATTCGGAATCGTTGTACTGTCGGCATGGACCGTAATCTGCTTTGTCGTCAGGTCTTTACACCCTCCGAAACCCGCAATGAGGTTCAACTGATATACCCCGACCTCATCAAAGAGGAACCAGTACTGATTTTCTACCTGTCTGACCTGTTGGGCACCAGGACGATCAAAGAACCATTCTACCGATTCTGGCGCTGGCCAGCTGGTTTCCAGAATTACGACGGAATCACCAATCACTACGTCCGATGGCACCACCATGCCCGCCACAAAGGCGGCATCGGTTACGTTGACTTGGAAGTCTGCCTCCAGGGTACAGCCGAGGGTATCCTCCACAGTCACCTGATAACTTCCCGCAGCCTCTAAGAGGCTCACCGGAGAAGTACTGGTAAAACCATTTGGCCCGGTAATCATCGGCCCCACGAAATCACTAAGGTCTAGTACGTAAAAATTGTCCTGGCAAATGGTGGTATCTGCCGGTAGACTGAGCGCCCCTTCTGCTGGCGCACTGATTGTTGTCGCCAGTGTTGCCGTACAGCCATTTTCGTCGGTCATGGTAAGACGGTAGTCACCAGCTGGCAAGTTGTTTAGCATCGGAGCGTTGGGAAGGCCGTCCAGATTCCACCGATAACTGAGCGCTCCTGAACCCCCACTACCCATTACCGCAAGACTCGCCGTACTATCCGTGGGGCAAACCAGTTCGGTTTGTTCTACCAAAGAAAGCCGTAGCGTGTCAGGAGCGACGATTTCAGCACTCAACGTGCGCTCACAACCGTCGGTGTCCGTAATCAAGACGCTATAACCGCCGGGCCCTAGGTTAGTGGCTATTGGTGCTGTCTGTCCGGCTGCAGCGGCATCCCATTGGTAGTCGAAAAATCCAGCGCCGGCGATGTTCACCGAAATACTTCCGTCGGTGGTGTCGAAACAGGTCGGAGGATTAATCTCGCTAACGGAGGCTGTCCAGTCAATTGCGCTAGTAATTACCACATCAATTTCCGTCGTGCAACCGTTAGCTCCCGACACTGCCACGGGGTAGGTGCCTGCGTTTAGCGGGAAGAGGACAATCTCGGTTCCGCCGTCTGGTTGGCTGGTCAGCGTAACATTCCCGGAAGGGCCTGGCCAGTTTACTACTACCTCATCGAAGGGCAAGTCGGTGACCAAGGTCGCACTTCCTCCCGCCGGGAGACAGTTTTCTGCGGTTGTACGCGCCACGGTCAGTGTGGGCAGGGTGATGGGCTCAATAGTTCCGGTAGCTATGGTCTCACAGTTGTTAGCATCGGTGACGGTCACCTGATAGTTGCCCGCCGCCAAACCTCCAATACTATCGGTTACGGCATTAGTACTCCACAGATAGGTGAATGGAGCAGTACCACCCTCAAGACTTACGGAAAGACTGCCTAGAGTGTTATCGTCGCAACTGAGTGGTGTAACCTCGAACATCACGGTTGGCGGCGACAGAAATTCAACTGCCGCGCTGATCATGGTGGTGCAACCACTGGCATCCGTCACGGTGACTGTGTAGTTTCCTGCAGGCAAATCCGCTGCAAGTGGACCGGAAAGATCCGGATCGTGAGCCCATTCATATTCTATAGGAGCTTGTCCGTTGGTTACCATTACAGCTACGCTTCCATTGTCATTGGTACACACCGTCGGGGTAGCGCTAATAGACACTTGTGCAGGATTGTTCAGGTTCTCAATCACAAAAGTCTGTTCGTCCGTGCAGCCCAATCCGTCGCTAACCATCAGGGTGTAGGTTGCTGCCGGGAGATCACTGGCGATCGGAGCGTTGAGATTGGGGTCATGGCTCCATTGGTAAGTTAAGCTTCCTGTGTTGCCCGAAACCAAAACGGCTATATACCCATCGGCTTCATTACAATTAGTCTGGCTAAGTGAGTCAACCCCAATGCTCAGTGGAATACTGGGGGCAATACTATAGCTTGCTGAAACACTACATTCGTTCGCGTCAGTAATTGTCAGGTCATACGTTCCAGCCGCTAAGTTCTCGGCGAGTGGCCCGTTGAGGTTGCCGTCATGACTCCAGGTATAGGTCAACGGTTCCTGCCCTCCGATTGGGCTGACGCTGATGCTGCCATTTTCCTGCCCACAGGTAGTAGCTACGAGGTCAAGGAGAGCAATGCCCGTAGTGCCTGGAAGATCGTCAATCGTAAATTGCTGAGTAGCAAAACAGCCATTGGCGTCGGTTACGGTAAAGGTCGTTTCTCCGGGCGGCAAATTGTCGGCGCTTGGTGCATTGAGTTCCGGGTCATGGCTCCAGGAGTACAGCAGTGGAGGGGAACCTCCGTTAATCGTGAAGCTGGCCTGACCGTTAATTTGGGCGCAAGTCGCAGGTGCCAGGGAGAGCCCGGTGATAGCAGGGGGAGCCTCCAGAACAACGCTAGCGGTTATACTGGTTGTGCATCCGTTGGCATCTCTGATCGTTACGGTATAGTCTCCGGCGGAAAGGTTAACGGCGGTTGAACTGTTTAGGGTAGGCGCATGGCTCCAACTGTAAGTCAGTGGTGCTTGACCACCACTAGTATATGCTACCTCGATGCTTCCATTACCCTCCTCACACAAAGTGTTATTGATGGCTACCAACTCCAAGCTAGGGCCGGGAGCGTCGTCAACAGTAACCACCAGCGTGGCCTGGCAATCTTGCTCATCCCGGACTAACACAGTGTATTCGCCACCGAGCAAATCCTCAGCTACAGGCTCGTTCAGGTTGGCATCATGGCTCCACTCGTAGACGATCAGCCCGGTGAAATCGCGGGCCTCCACTTCAATCCGCCCAAGCGCTAGACCGCAACTGGCATCCGTTTGACTGACCAGTATTACCTCCGGCGTGAGACTTGGGGCCACGGTAAACGTAGTGGTAAACGTACAGTTGTTGGCGTCAATCACCGTCACCGGATAAGTTCCGTCTGAAATGTTTTCTACTAGTCCGGTAGTATTATCGGGGAAGTCTTCCCATGTGAAAGTATAAGGTGGCGTACCTCCCTCACCAGCCAGTGAAAGTGAGCCGTTGGCTGCGCCACAGGATGTATTGATCTGCTCCAATAAAGTGATGCCAGTTACTTCTGGAGTCAAATCGATGCTGAAGCTAACTTCGGCGGTACAGCCATTCACGTCTGTAACCACCACCGAGTACTCGCCGGCCATTAAGTCAAATTGACTGGGGCCACTGGCTTCAGGATCATGCGACCAGGAATACGTGTAGGGAGGAGTTCCGGTCGTTGCTTCTACGGTAGCGCTGCCATTACCGTCACCGCACATAGTGTTCATCGTTTCCACGATGGTTAACTGTGGCAGGGGAGTGTTTGAAACGTTCTCCGTGAGGGTAAACGAACAGCCGTTAACGTCGGTAATGGTGACAGTGTAGTTGCCACCCGATAATCCCGTTGCCAGCGGCGCATTTAAATTATTATCGTGCGACCAGGTGTACGTCAAAGGAGCCTGTCCGCCCAAAGGACTAACTTCAATCTCTCCGGTATTGCCATCACACGCGTCGGGTTGCACCCGGACGGTAGTTAAAGATGGACCCTCTGCGGATGTGATCGCGAACTCCGCAAAGGCTCGGCAGCCAATAGCATCCGTAACGACTATGGAGTAGACCCCAGCCGCTATGTTGGTCGATTGTGGGCCCTCCAGGTCCGGATCATTACTCCAGTCATAATCAAGCGGTGGAGTAAAGTTTTCGGTAGCAATGGTAACAATTGCGTTAGCCACACCACAGGTCGCCTCGGTCTGCTCAACAATGGTGACCGTAGGCGCAGGACTATCAGGGATTATGAACGTACTACTGACCGTACAGCCGTTAGCGTCCGTTACCGTTACGGGGTAGTCTCCGGCAGCAAGATCTACCCGACTTCCTCCGGTTTCCGTCGGAGCGTCTGCCCAGGTGTAGTTGTAAGGAGCAGTTCCGCCCTGTGGTTGCACAGCAAGGCTGCCATTATCGAGGCCACAAGTGGTGCCGGTCAAAGAGACCACGGAGATTCCAGTGGCCCCAGGAATCGAGCCAATGTTCAGACTGACTGCTGCCGAGCAGCCATTGCTATCAGTTACGGTAGCGGTGTAATTTCCGGCAGGTAAGTCATTTGCAGTGTTGGAATCGAGTTCCCCTGTATGTGACCATTCGTAAGTAAACGGCGGTGTACCTCCACTTGCCATCAAGGTGGCACTACCATTACTGTTACCGCAAGTGCTGGCATTGATGGCTTCGACGGCCAGGGTAGGGAGTGGACTATTCGGTACCGTTTCTGTCAAGGTAGACTCACAGCCATTACTATCGGTGACTGTAACGGTATAGTTGCCACTGGCAAGCCCCTCAGCAATTGGAGCGTTCAGCGTAGATCTGTGAGACCAAGAGTAGGAGAAAGGCGCGACTCCAGCCACGGGGCTTACCTCAATGACTCCGGTATTTCTGTCGCAGGCAGTAGCCTGAACTTGAATGGTGGTTAAGGCAGGTTCATCAATCGCTACGATGGTGAACTCAGTAAATACCTGACAATTATTTACATCCGTAACGACCACCGAGTAAATTCCAGGAGCGATACCAGTGGCTTGTGGTTGTTCAAGCGTGGGGTCGTTGCTCCAATCATAATCAAGTGGAGCTGTCAAATTTTCAGTGGCTATGGTCAGGGTACCGTTCGCCTCACCGCAGGTTGCTTGGCTCTGTTCGGTGATTGTCAGCGTGGGGCTAAGGCTTCCGGCAATGTTGAAGGTTGCTTCCAACGAACAACCATTGGCGTCAGTGGTGGTGACGACGTAGTTTCCGGCGGCTAGATCAGTCCGGGTACTACCGGATGCGGTGGGGGAGTCCGACCAGGCGTAGGTGAAAGGTGGGGTGCCACCCTCGGTTTGTAGGACAAGACTACCATTGTCCAGTCCGCAGGTGGTTCCGGTATTAGCGCTGGCTAATAAACCAATCGGGCCGGCAACAAAACCAATCGTAAAGCTCACTTCAGCGGAACAACCATTACCGTCGGTAAGGGAGACAGTGTAGTCGCCAATCAACAGATTGTCAAGGCTTGGGGTATTAAGTCCGCCGGCGTGGGACCAGGCGTACGTGTAAGGTACCACTCCTCCTCCAGGAATCACGGTCGCGGTGCCATTGCCATCGGTACACTCGCTGTCGGTGATATTGCCCAGGCTTAAGGTTGGTTCGGGGCTGGGATCGACCGTCGCCGTCAGTTCATTCGAACATCCGTTGGCATCGGTGATGGTGACGGTATAATCACCGGCGGCGAGGTTATTGGCCTGGGGAGCGTTTAGACTGGCGTCGTGACTCCAGACGTAGGTGAAGGGGGCTACTCCGCCATTGGGGGTAACTGAGAGGCTACCAGTGTCAGCATCGCAGCGGGTTGGGGTTCGATCCGACAAGGTCAGTGCAGGACCGCCCACAGCTATAATGGTGAAGGATACTTCGGCTTGACAGTTATTGGCGTCGGTGACGACTACTGTGTAGTCTCCTGCCGCGAGGTTAGTAGCTTGATCGGCGTTCAGGCTGACATCGTGACTCCATGCAAAAGTCAGCGGTGCGGCGAAGTTTTCAGTGGTCAGGGTGACCGTGGCGTTGGATTCGCCACAGGTGGCCTCCGTCTGGCTGGCCACGCTCACACTCGGGATAAGGCTTCCGCCTACCGTGAACGTGGCGCTGGACGTACAACCGTTGGCATCTGTGGCGGTCACCGCGTAATCTCCAGCGGCTAAGCCGGTGAGGTTGCCGGTAGATTCCGTTGGGAAATCTGCCCAGGTGTAGGCATAGGGAGCTGTGCCGCCCTGGGTTTGCAGAGCAATACTACCATTGTCCAATCCGCAGGTGGTCGCTGTGAGGGTAGTGGCCGTGATGCCACTGGGGCCGGATACGAAACCGATCGTAAAGCTTACCGCGTCCGTACATCCGTTGGCATCAATGACGGTCACGGTGTAATTACCGGAGGCGAGGTCGTTCAGGGTCGGTGTATTAAGCCCCGTCGCATGAGACCAAGTATAGTTATACGGTGCCATTCCTCCACCGGGAATCACGGTCGCGGTGCCGTTATCGTCGGTACACTGGCTATCGGTAACGCTGCCGAGGCTTAAGGTTGGTTCGGGGCTGGTGGCGACTGTCGCCGTCAGTTCAAACGCACATCCGTTGAAATCGGTGATGGTTACGGTGTAATCACCGGCAGCGAGGTTGTCAGCCTGGGGAGCATTGAGATTAGCGTCGTGGCTCCAGACGTAGGTGAGGGGAGCTACTCCGTCGTCGGGACTCACCGTGAGGGAGCCGGTATTGGCGTCGCAGCGGGTAGGGCTGCTGTTTTGTAGACTGAGGGTGGGCCCACCAGTACTGCCGATGGTGAAAGCTTGGGTTTGAACACAGTTGTTCGCGTCGGTAACGGTTACCTCGTAGTCTCCCGCCACCAGGTTGGTGGCCGCAGGGCCACCGAGGTTGCCCGGCCAGTTGAAAGTAAGGTCGCCCGTTCCGCCGAAAGCCGTTGCCGTTGCCGTTCCGTCCGCTTGTCCGCAATTTTCGGGGGTAATGTTGGTTACGGTGATGTTGATTTCGTCGGGGCTGCCGACGTTGACAATAACGGGGTCACTCTCACAACCGTTTCCGTCCCGTACCCGGACGGTATAGTCGCCTGCACTTAGCCCTACAACGTTCATTGCACCTGCGTACGCGCCCCCATCGACGCTATATTCGTAGGTGCCATTGCCGCCGCCGCCAAGGATGCTGATGCTGCCGTCGCTATTTCCAAAACAAGATACGGGAGTAGCCGTGGGCGTAGCTGTAACCGCTGCGGGTGCCTGCAAAACTTGCTCCCCTGACGTAAAGCTGCAACCATTTGCGTCGATGATTATTACCTCGTATGTGCCATCATTGAGGCCAGAAAATGTAGGGTTAGTTTGAGGGGGACCGCCGTTGAGTATATAGGTATAGGGTGCCATTCCACCGCTGGCCACTACCTCGATGCTGCCGGTTGCCTCGCCAGCACAGGTCGGATTGGTCAGGGTAAATTGTCCGTCGACCGTCGGGCCATCCGCTACTATCACACCGGGTAAGGTGATGGTACAGCCGTCTGTCCCCCGCACCGTGAACGTGTACGTACCAGCTAGCAAGTCAGGGAAAACCGGACTGTCCTGAAAGAGGCCGCCCTCCAGGGCATACTGGAACGGCGCGCCAGTGCCAGAAGCCGTAAGCGTCACGCTACCGGTGGCCGCGCCGCTGCAATCTACGTTAGTTACGCTGCTGTTGGCCGTGATTTGTCCCGCCGCTTCCAGCGTGATCATGAGCGTTTCGGTGGCGCCACAGCCAGTATCGTCAAACACCTCCACCGTGTAATCACCTGCTGCCAAGTCGTTAAAGACCAACTGGTTTTGCGGTGCGCCACCGTTGAGGGATACCGTGAAGTTGGATGACTCAGGGAAGCTGTTGCGCACAATATTTACGGTAAAGCCCCCCGTAGCCGCTCCACCGCAGATGGGCTGCACCACATCGATGATCTGGGCCGTCAATGGGTCGCGGCCACCGGGCATGACCGTGCGAATAACCATGCAACCATTGCCGTCGGTAATGGCGAGATCGTATTCCATCCGTGCCAGACCTGAGCGTGTGTACGTCTGACCGATGTTCGTAATGGTGCCCCCGGGAGCACCGTCTTCCCAAACGAGGGTAAAAGGCGGCGTCCCACCCGTTGGCGTGATGGTGATGCTGCCGTTGGCGTTGTCCGCGCAGGGTGTTGCGGGTGCTCCACCAATGGTAATTGGGAAGCCCTCGGTCGACGAGGTTACCTCCACTTGCTCGATGATCCGGCAACCTGCCGCGTCTCGAATGCCAACCAGGTAAGTTCCCGCGTTTTGGTTGGGAACTTCAAGGGTTGCCCCCTGCATAATGGTTCCGTTGAAGGCAATTTCGTAGGGCGCTACGCCGCCCTGAACCGTTACGATAAAGGAACCGGTAGCGTCGTTACAGCTGGCGGGATTAGTCAGAATATCTGCGGTCAATGGCTGGTAGCCCGGGTCGCCGATGGAAAAATTGAACAGCTTGGAGCAGCCGTCACCGGTGGTTAAGCGAACGAAGAGGTTGCCCGGTTGCAGCTCGTCTAATTCCAGGCTGCTCACGGCCGTGTTGGCGATGACAGGGTCTTGTGGTTCACCATTGCCGTCAGCTGTTTGGGCATAGGCGTAGGTGTAAGGCCCGTCACCGAGGGTGACGGAAAGCGTACCCCGAATGGACGGGTCACAACCCAGAGGGGGAAGCAAGTCAAAGGTCATTTGCTGTGGCGGATCACTTTGTTCCGTTACCGTATGCTGTAAGGTCGAGGTACAACCCGCGGCGTCTCGCACGGTGACGGTATTTTCCGCTGCCGCTTCCAGCGTGGTTGCTGTTGTAAATGCTGCCCCATTATTACTATACATGTAGGGTGGGGTACCTCCACTGACGCCGCTGACGGTGATGGTGGCGCCGGTGCCGGTACAATCCAACGGCTGTGCCGTAACGATGTTACCTCCCTGCAAGTCTGCGGGGGTGGTCAGTTGAATGGGCGTAAAGTTTTCGCCCGCTGCGTAGTTGCCGGGAAAATAGGCGACACAGTTTTCGTCGAGGATCGTTCCGTCGGCCAATTTATTGCGTAGGCGGATGGCGTAGCCGGCGTTGTCTCCCGCCAATCCGCCGAAAGTGTAGCTACCGGCGGCCGCCACAAAATCGACGGTTTCCACGACCGTAGGGCCAGTCGGTGGGTTAGTACCCGAGAAACGGACCAATTCCAGTTCGTAACCGCCGCTGCCGCCGCCGTAATCTAGGGTAATCGTACCGTTTTCGTCTCCGGCACAGGCAGGGTTTTGGGTAGCGTTGAGGCCAAGGCTAAGTGGTGGTGGGCTATTAAACTCCGCCGCGGTCAAGCTGATGGCGTTGGAGAGGCAGGACGGTTCATCGCGGCGGCGAAGCTGAAAGGTGTAATTACCTGGAGGTAGGGGGAAGTCGATACGTTGTTGGAAGGAGCAATTGTCCCAACTCAGGGCCAGAGTAGATTGGAAGCCCGGGCGTATCCAAGTATTGCCCCCATCGGTGGAATACTCGTAGAAGTTTCTTATCAGGTTAAAAGGGGGAGGGTCGGGCTCATTCGGGGCGTAATCATCGCATAGTGCGGGCCCTGAAACGCTAAGGTAAACCTGGTGTTCATCTCCCGCGCAGCCGGGAGGGATGACATAAACGTCTTCCAGGACCAAGGGATCGGGTTCCGTAATGGTAAATGCGTTTTCCGTTTCGCAACCACTGGCGTCCCGCGCTACGGCGGTATAGTTGCCGGGAGGGATGTTCTCGAAGATCGGGTTGCTGCCAAAAACGTCGTTGATTTCCCGCACTTTATACGTGTAGGGCGGTGTACCAGGATTGCTGGGATTTACCCGAATTTCGACCCTCCCGTCCGTGTCACCGTTACAATTCAGATTCAGCCTGGCTCCTAGAAGAACGGTGCTAAACTGAGTCGCTGCTGGTATGGTTAAGCCAAACTGACGCAAGCAACCCCGGCTGTCGGATACGTTGACGAGCAACTCTTCTCCTCCCGGGAGGTTGTCATAGAAGAATTCAGTGCCGTTAGACAGGTCCGTTGTGCTGGTGGGTGGTGCCGGATTTCCGTTAATGACAATACTGTAAGGCGGAATACCACCAGTGATGGGGAAGGTAGCCTGCCCGGAGTTGGGCATACAGACCGTGGGAGCGACGGTTACGGGGCAGGGCCCAAAATTACAGTCGGGCAGCCAGAGCTGGTTCGGGTCTTCGTCTACGGTGAAGTCTACGAAGAAGCTGCAACCATTGTCTTTGCGGCGAAATTCAGCGGTAAAATCGTAAGCGAAAAGAGCTTCAGAGAAGGTGCCACCTTCACTGACTTCTCCTACGCGGATCGGATAATCTCCCGTAACGCCGAGGTTACGGGTGTAAATTAGGATGTCGTAGGCTCCCGTCCCTGGCGTAGGCCGAAAGTTGACCGTGGTATTAGTGAATTCACAGGCAATATCAAAAGGTGGCGCTTGCTCTACGACCTCTACTGTGCCGTTGGCAGCTGCGGGCGGGGCGTCGATGGTAAACGCAAGTACCCCGGTCTCGCAACTTAACTGCTGCGCCCGTACCTGGTAGTTGCCCGGGGCCAGATTATTGAAATCATAGGTGGTAGCCGTGGTCAGCGGGGAAGTTTGCATCACGGCTCCCTGTTCGTCCAGTAGTTGGTAGGTCTGGGAGATGGGTTGGGAATAGACCCGTACCGACCCCGTCGTCTCTCCACAGCCGGGGTTAAAAGGCGTTACGGCAACCAGGCCAGGAGGGGCTACGGATCCAATCGTAAAGTTTACGCTTCGGGTAGTACAGTTGGCTAAAATATCATCGGAGAGGTTTTGGTTAGAGATTACCGTAGCGTTGATCCGGTAGGCACCGGGGGGGACGTTATCGAACGTGTAAGGAAAACTGGTTACGGTGGCCGACGGATTATCCACCACGATTCCATCGTTACCCAAGCGCTGGAGCTGCAATCGAACACTGGTGTTGGCAGAGAGTGTCCCTGAATAGTCCATTGTCACCGACCCGCTATTGGCATTGGGGCAGGAGGGGGTGGTGCTCAGCGCTATTTCTTCTGGTTTGATGCTGGAAAAAATGTCCAGATCTGAGAGGTTTACTGCCTCAACACGTTGCAAACTTCCAAGGCACCCGAATGCGCCTCCGGCTAAGCTTACCGCAAATTGTTGGGTAGGATCGCCCGTTACTTGTACACTTTTATAGTCATTGCTGGACGGAGGGCCCAAGGGCGACCAACTGTTTCCGCTATCAGAGGATTGCCAATACTGAAATTTGCCGCCCGTAAAACCGGGGCCGGTTCGTGGGTGAATGTAAACCTGGCCACCGTCGCAGGCGTCCGCTACGGGACCACCTTCGGTATCTCCCGTCAATACCACCTCACTGATGCCGCCGATCAGGAGGTAGCGCAGGCTAAATTCAAAGCCGTAATAGCCATTTACTTGTTGCGTAAAAATTTGTTGCTCCACCCGCGCCTGGCCGGAGGAGGAGGCTAATTCCGGGAAAGCGAATCTGGGGATGGAGCCGCTAAGCAAGTCGTCGTCTACACTCGGGTTGTAGACCATTTCGTTGTTATCGTCCTTCTCCCACGCTCGAATCTGGTCAAAGGCCACGAAGATTCCTGGATTGCAGAGATCGATCGGAGGGTCGTTATTTCCTGCTGTATAGATGCCCGAGACAATGGTTTGGTCCGGGATGTCAATCCATCCCGTTCGGTCTAGCTGCGACTCGTAGTGAAAAGCGCTCCCCGTAGTTTGGACATTGTTTAGCCCAACCAAACGGGCGTTTATCTGATAACTAATATCCGGCCCCCGGTACCGATCCCCGTTCAGGGGGTAGTTAGAATACACCTGGGTAAGCTTGAGCTCGTAGTAAAGGCTTTGCTGAGCGTTGAGGTTCAGGCCAGCGCCAAAAACGATAAGTAGGATAAGATGACGCAACATGGTTGGTATAATTTTTTTTGTGCTTGCTGTTAATGGGGGGGGTTAGAATTCAACTTCCGTTCCCGCACTCAGGGGAGACATACCCCCGTCTTGGTATACCGCCCGGACGTAGTAGACGTAGTTAGTATTCATGCGCAGCGGACCTTCATCCAATAGCCGAAAACTGGGCTTCCTTGCGGTGGTTCCGGTGAATTTTAGCAGCTCGATTATGCGGGGTGTTTCGCCCACTTTACCCCGGAAAATCTCGAAGTAAGCCAGGTTGTCGCGCTCGGGGGCGTATTGCCATTCCAGGCTGACGGAAAAGGCCCGCCGGTCGGCTTCCGCCCGCACCCGCTTGACGGGTTTACGGATAAAATCATCCAGGATCTGCCCCACCACGACCTCCGAAGAGGACCGCAATGCGCTGTGGTCTACGGCATCTAGACGGTATTCGTAGCGCTTACCTGGGAGGAGTTCCTCTTCGACGTACAAATTGGCTTCTTTCTCCTCGGGGAAGGGATAAGTTTCGATCAGCTCCCAGTTTTCTTCTCCCCGCGCGCGGCGGTAGAGCTCGTGCGCCTTCACATCCGGCGTCCGGCTGGTGGCAAAGTGGAGTTCCAGCTTTTCTTTAGAGGCTTCCACGTTGAACAGCAGCGGCGCGGAAGGCGGGATGGTGTCCGGACGTAGGATCTCGATGTAGTCGGAAAAAGTAGAAGGGTTGTGACGGATGTCTAGCGCGGTAATTTTGGCGTACAGTTTGCTCGACAACGTATTCAGGGTGGTTTTCCCGATGTAAAAATTGTTGATTAATGGTTGGCCAACGGCGAGGCTAAACTCGTCGTCGGGGTCGTTGGCCAGCCAGATGCGGTAGCCCAGCAAGTCCTCTTCGGTATTGGCGTCCCAGTTGATGATCACCTCTCCCGCTTCGGTAATGACGCCGCGCATATTCTGTGGCGTTGCCGGCGGAGTGGTGTCATTGGGCTGGACCATCACGGAAAAGGAGGTCAGCTCCCGCTCGTACTGGTCGTAAACCCGCACTCTGTAGTAGTTCACCCGAAGGGGGTTTTCGTCGCGGAAAGTCCGCACATCGGGCGCTAGTCGGCCACTGATGTCGGTAAAGACACCGTTGGCCGTTGCGGAGCGCAGCACTACGAAAGCGTTGATGGGTTCCGCTACGGGGAAGTTCCAACCGATGTCAAACCCTCCTTCTTGATTGGGGAAAGCGCCGGTCAATGTCGGCGCAAAATCAGGCTGAGGGTCCTGGCCCATGCCCTGCACGGGGTTACTGGCTGGCCCCTGGGTCGAAAAAGGCGTTCTGCCACGGACTCGGAAAAAGTAGGGGCGGTTGTTCTCCGGAATCTCCGTTTGGTACACCGCAATCATTGGCTGCCCTTCCTTCAAAAGCGGGGTGAACGGCTGCTTATTTACCTGTTCCCAACTCACCCCGTCCGCGGACCGCTCAATGTCGTAGCTGGTGAAGAAGTTACTCGCGACTTCGATGTCCCATTCCAGGGAAACACCCTTGTCCCCAAACTCGCCCGCCGGCGTCGGGATCGGGGGCATCGCAGCAATGCTTCCTGCCTCGATGGATACAAAAGCGGTGTTCATGGTGTCTAGCGGCAGGTTTCCTTCGGCGGGGAACAGTCGGTAGAGGTAGGTTTCGTTGGTTTGCACGTTGTAATCAGTGTAGCCCAAGCCCATCAGGGTAGCTGCTTGCCAGGAATGGTCGGCGGCAAAAAGGCCGAAACTGAATCGGTTTTGTTGCTCTTGTGAAATGTTTAGCAATCCGGAAATTCCCATCTCTTCTTCGCCATCTCCCTGAGGCAGAAATGTTTCACCGTAAAGTGCTTGCCCGCCAATGGCGACGAATTGATCTTCTGCACCAGCAGCTTCAAAATCCGGCATCGGAGCGGGAGAAAATACCCCCAGCTCAGTCTTTTGACTTCGCTCGGCAAAAGGGAGCAGCTTGCCGTCGCGCATCACCGTTTGGCGGGTCAGGCGCAGGCCGGCGCGACGCAGGTGTCGCCAAAGTTCCGGGCTATTCGGTGCCCAACGGAGCTGGATACTATCCAGGCTCGAATGGGCAATCATGGGCAGCTGGAAGGTTTCCTGAGCGTGCAAAGGGGCGCAGACGCAGGTGCAAAGGAGTAGGACTAAAAGCAGCGTGAATTGGGATAGGCGCATAGCGGTGTGGTTTGATGCGACGCTTCCTCAGCAGGGGAGAAGCAGTAGTTGCGAGAATTTATTGGTTGGGCTTTAGCGGTTATATGGCATTGGATAGGCGAACGAGCTGTTCGGAGTCTCCTTACCCGGCAAGTAGTACTCTAGTTTGACTTCGTATATTCCGGAGTTGGGCAAGACGAAATCCCACTGGAGGAATTGCTCCAGCCAGTCAGGTATATCCGCCCCGGAGCCAACGTAAAGTATCGCCTGGTTCCAGAAGTCGGAGTAATCGCGGTAGATCAGGTACGGCAAGTGGTAGCGCAGATTAATTGGCTCCTGCCCCACGGTGTAGGTAGCGGAGTTAATGTTCTGATCCGTTAGGAAGCGTAAGGGGAGCAGGCTGTTCTCCCGTACTTCCACAGCGTTCAACGGAGGAAGTTCGTAGGGCTCTCCGGCCGTCCGCCAATCCAGGTCGAAGTGGAAAGGTGCGCCCGTTTGGGGGAACTGGTCGTAGACCATCGGTTTGGGGAAGTTATTGTACCAGTTGTTGGCCGTTACGTTGGGGTTGGCTCGGGCACGGAGTAGGGGAGCAATGTCCTTGACGCCCAGGTCAAATCCTTCCAGGTCGTAGCGGTCGAAGCCTTCGTTTGTTCCCATTACTAAGCGGAAGTCGTCGATGCTCAGGAAGGGAATCGGGTTGCCTTGGGCATCAATCGTGTCAGTAAGGGGCACGACATCGAAGGTGACAATGTCCTGCGTCAGCGCCGCTAGCTTAGCGTTATTGGTAGGGTACTGGCTGGTTCGGAAATCAAGGTGGTACAGCAAGCGGGGTTTATTGCCTACAATGACTCCGTTGGCCTGTTGGGTCTGCAGCAAAATCTCGGTATCGTTGTTTTCGGGAACCAGCCCGGCGGCGAGGTCTTGTTGCAGCGAGTCAATGTTTGCGGTGACGGCAGCATCCGGGCCCACGGGTAGGTCTATCACTTCAAGGTAGCTGACCGTTGCCCCGTTAAGGGAACCGGCAGGGATCGCAAAACTCAGTTCGTTTTGCTCCGTGTCGTACTGGTAATCGGTGGCGGAAACCACTTGACCATTTTGATGCCACAGGATGCGTTGCTGCCACTCACTGGCGTCGACTGCAAAGAGATAGTCCTGCCCCTGATCGAGTTGAACGTAGCCCCTGCCATTCTCCTCCTTGAAGAAGCTCGTTTGGCGGTTGATCGGGTACGCATACCGGACGTTGTCCTCGGGGATGTAATCCGGGGCTGGCCCCGTAGTGAAAGTGACTGACATCTCCTGCTCTGGGGGGATATTTCCGGCGGCATCCATGAGTTGGAAATCCGCCTGGTCTGCCCGCCGCTGTAATATCTGCACCTTCACTTCCAGGGTGAAGTCCTTTTCTCCTGGCAAAATATCGTTCGGGCGGAAAGCGGCTACCATCTTCAGGTCATCCCATTCCAGCACACCGGGAATGGCGGCGCCCGTTTCCGTGTCCGTTACGGTGAAAGAGGAGATCTGTGGCTTCACGTAAACGTACGCGTCGGGCTCATCTCCGAATTCGTCAAGCAAAGGTGTAGCCACTCCAATGGGCAGGTTAAAGATGGCTTGCGGCCGGGTGAATACACTCACCGCCTCGGTAGAATCGGCGGGTACCAGGCTCTGGATGATCTGGATGTCTTGATTACCACCGGGAACGATCTCACAAGGTTCCCCTAACTCGAATTGGAAGCGACAATTGCCCTTGATAAGGCCACCCAGCACACTGAACCGTCCGGCTACGGTCCCTTGAGCCCATAGCGGATTGGGAAGTCGGGCTTGCAGCAGCGCTGCAGCACCGATGTCCAGGATAGGTATCTTGATTTTCAATGACCCCAATCTGACATCGATCCCGACCATCCCCTGCAGGTAACCGTAGAGTTGGCCCGTAGCGTACCATCCGTTGAAACCGATAGGTTCGGGGTTGTCCAGGTCATTTAGGCAGCGCGCATTCTGTCCGTAATTCCTCAGCATCATATCAAAGCCTGCTCCAGCGTAGAGCTCGGCGTAAAAGACCAGGAACCTGAGATCTGGCATATTGAGCTGAAGGGACGCGCCAAAGAGCAGGCCCTCAGCGTTGGCAAAAGCCGGGTCGTCCCGGCTCACGAGATCCCAGTTCCCGTCGCCCAGAATATCCGTTACCCGACCGGGAGGGGGCGGAAAGGCGGGCAAGATGGTGCCCGCGTCGAGGTAAGCCGTCAGGATCAGGCCAACGGCATCAATTTGTCCCAGCGGGCCGGAATTCGACGTACTGTCCAGGGGAGTGATGTTAGGATCAGGTAACGCTTCATCGCCGTTTCCGTCATTACGGACCAGGTTCGCCAGCTTACTGATGTCTAAGCTCAATGATACGGGCGTGTTTGGCGTACCGATATAGAAGTACCAGTCATCGGGACCGGCGTGAATTTCTCCGGTACCTGCCACTGCATTGGGGTAGGAACCCCGAACGTAACCGAGGCCCGGAGGTGCCATTACCTGGAGCCGCAGGTAAGCGTCGAAGGTTTCCGCGTCGAAGTTGTAGCCCAAGTCGGCGTAGAAGGAAATGGCAGGTTGTGGACTTGGCGTTACGGGCGTCCGCGGGGGCGTCATGAAGTTGGCGTTCCCCGCCAACCCAATGTAGTTGAGGCTACCATTCGCGTTGAAGATGATCTCAAATGTGATGTCGCCGTTGAAAACTTCCCGGCGTATGGCGCCAAAAGCGACCATCGCCTTAATCCCGATTCCGACATTTTCGTTGGGCAAATAGCGGACTCCGGAAAGCGAGCGTCCGATCTCGGTGGGTAGTTCAATTAGTGGCGGCACCGAAGCCAGGGGGTCTTGCCCGCCCTGGAAGGCCGCCTCCAAACCGCCAAGTGCGGGGTTCTGAACTACCAGGGTATCTGGGGCGCTGCCAACTTCCTCAGCTTCGGAGTACGGCAACGAGATGTTGGCAAAACTCTGCCGTTCCATGTGGTACCTTACCCCACCGCCGAAGCCGTAGAGTGCCCTGCCCGACGCTCCGAGCGGAATACCGGGGTCAAGGCCCAATAGCGCGTCGGCAAAAAAGTAGCGGTAACCGTCTACCTTGCCGAACAAGGCGGCTACCGCGACGCTGATGCCGGGCGTAAAGCCCGCCTGGATACCTCCCTGGAAACCCGTCCCGTAGACGCTGTTGTTCTCGAAGTTTTGGATGTAGCCCCGGAACTCGAAGCCCGGCCCCTCGTATTCCAGCGAGAGCTTGTCCAGCCGTACCCGCTTGAAGGTCCACTCCTGTATTTTAGTCTCTTGGTTGATGGCGACATCGCAGATGATGAAGGCCCGGCCGTTGGCGGCGAAGCCCTGGTCTTCGGTCGGAACGAGGTTAAGGGACAAATCGAGGCCGAAAGCAACTTCCGTCTGCTCAACGTTCTGGAACATCCCAACTTCGTTGAGGGTAATGGGGAAGCCAGCGGCTCCGCCTTGCTCTTCCATGCCCAGCGCCCAACTACCGATGTTGTTGATGTAAGGTGCCCGGGACGAAAGTTCGAAATCCTGAAAAGCGATGTACGGAAGCCGGAGGGCATTAGTAGTGTCCTGGGGGGTAGCATTGCTGTTTTGTCCCTGCCCTGCACCTGCGTTCGCGCCCCCATTTGCTGCTGCGGCAGCTCCCCCCAAAGCGGGGTCACCGGCACCTGGATCTTCGGGTGCACCTAGCTGAGGCCCGAAAGTAATTTGTCCGTGGAGGGTGGCCGAGGCGGCAAAAGTCTTGTCCACCACTCGGTAATCGATCCCGATGGTTGTATTGGGATCCAGGCGCGCCTGGGCGACAAAAGCGTTCATGGTGATGGTGTCCGTCAGGCCAATTTTGAAGGAATACTTGCTACCCGGCTGGACGTGGCAATCGTAAGTTAATGCCTGATCGATAACGGGCACTTTTACTTTACCCTTAAAGGCGGTGTGGCCAAACTGGTTCTGCCGAATGCCCAACGAAATACTGTCGATGGCAAGCGCCCAGGCATCCAAACGGCCCGTGTCGAGGCTCATGACGTTTACTGCGTAGATGTCTCCCGTAAATCCGGTCTGATCAATGATGAGTTTTTGCGCCCCGATGGTCAACGGGGCTTGGCCGGTGCTGTCCCGCCCCGTGAGGTTATCCGGGATTTTGACCCGTGCCGCGCCCATGTAAAACCCACGCCACTTAGGGCTATTTCGTCCCGAACGGGTTACGGGGTCCACATCGTCGTGATCGTAGCCCGGAGGGAAGGAGACCGACGCCGGAGTGGTCGTCTCCGAAAGGTCAAACACTACGTCCTGGACCGAGAAAGCCCAGCCTGGCAGCTGCGTCAATTCAAAGGGAGATACGGACAGCTCACCGGCAAATTCACCCCAACCACCAGCTACTGCACGAAAAGAGCCCGTCACGTACTCGTCATCCTTGGGCTCGTATGTGTACTGATCTACGGGAATGGCAACTTCCCGACACAACTGGACCTTCATTTTGACTGACACCTCGTTGACGCCCGCACAGTCAAATTTAACGTAGGTCTGGTTGCCTTTCTCGATGGTCAATTGCATGGCGTTCGACCAGTTAAATTGCACGTCGGTCAGCATCTTCAGTTTCACTTCGCCCTGTAGTCCATTGGGGGTAAAACCCGCTCCAATCGTCTGGAAAGCCGTGTGCTGGTTGGCCAGTGGGATATCGGCGGAGAAGTAGGCGTTCAAAAACGCACCCGTTGGCGTAAACTTGATGCCGTAGATGGCCAGCATGTTTGGCGAGGCGCCCAGTTGAAGGGGCAGCGAAACACCACCGGTGGTCAGAAAATCGTCATTCGCGGCAGCCATAGTTCCCTGTTTTTGAAACATCCGGTCCGCCGTCCACGGGAAGTCTGCCGTCCAGGGGTTGGCAGGATCCGTGTAGTCGGTATGGTCGTATGGGTTAAAGGCGTTCCAGGGGTTCCAGGTGTTAGCCGGGTCGTAGGGCGTGTCTGGAGTGTAGGGGTTATTGGGGTTGGAGTAGTCGCTGGGAAGGTAGCGTTTGCGGGGATTATTGGGGTTGTACTCGTTGAAGAAGAGGTCTTCGTTGATTTGGAGGTGCGGAGCTGTTGAAGAAAAGGGAATCCAGTGATCGCTGTACGACTCACTCCCAGCGGCATAGAAGTCGGCCACGTAGTCTACGGTATCTGGGCTACTGGCTACGCCCGTACTGTCCCCACAAAAGTTCAGGGGCATGGTGTCCCGCTCGGCGAGAATTTCGCCGACGGATTTGAAACCGGGGAGCGAGCTCAGTCCTTCGTCTACGGCAATGACGTTGCCATCGTACACCTCGCCGGTGGTATTGACAAAGAGGTTGCGGAAGCGGCAATTGATGTTTTTGAACAGCCAGGGGACCCGAACTTGCCCCGTACCGTTCCAGCCTCCGGAGCTGGTGGGGGTAGCGGAGGTGATCCGCAGATTGAAACCACCCGCAACTTTGACGGAGTCGCCAAATTCGAGATTGTCGATGTT
Organism: uncultured Lewinella sp.; assembly: GCA_964616365.1. Lineage (GTDB taxonomy): Bacteria > Bacteroidota > Bacteroidia > Chitinophagales > Saprospiraceae > Neolewinella. Next base: position 23,770 of record CAZTTF010000150.1, read on the forward strand.
GTTGGTGTTCGTTGGCCGCGGAATGTCGTTCACGGCGGTAGTACAGTCAAAGTTATCTATGTCATAGGGAATGGTATCCGTAGTGAATTCAAAGATCGGCCCGAAAGGCCCGCTACCGCCGCTGGAACACACCGACTGTACCTGAACCTCGTAAGTCGTGTTGTCGATCAGGTCTGTCAGGTTGGCGTCGTTGAAAACCGCCACTTTTTCGTACCAATTCGCGTTAGGGTTTTTCTCGCGGAAGCGGACGACGTAGCTACCTGCCCCTTGAGCAAAATCCCAGGAAACAGAAGCTGCGTCAAAGCTATTGACGGAGCCGTTTAAGCCTCCTGGTGGCGGACAATCACTGCCGTACTCGAAAAAGACCGGTTCGCTGTAGCCGGCATTTTTAAATGCGTTGTTGCCCATTGGGTCCAGGGCCTGCACGCGCAGCAGGTAAGTGGACCCTGCTATCAGGGGCGTAAACCCAGCTTCGAAGGTAGTCAGGGTCACCCCGTCCACTTCTTGCCAGGCGTAAGGTTGCTCGGAGGCATAGATTTGCTCGGCGGTTTGTTGAATGTCTTGCGGAACGGGGTAGATTTCTACCCGGTAAGTCGTCAAAAAGGTAGCGGTATGCCGGGCTTGCCAGTTTACCACCAGTTGTTGGGGCGTGAGTGGGGTTTGAAAGCCAATTGGGCTGGTGATCACCGGTGGATCAAGCAGGCGTGCCTGGATGAAATTGCAAGACTTAGCGGAGGCCGCTTCTTCGTTGGCGCGGTCGAAGTCGAACACTTCAATGCATACAGAGTAAGTCGCCTCGGGCAGACCGCCGTTGTCTAGGTACGCCTGACGGGAAATACCGAAGAAGTCCAGGTGGTCGAGTTGGAAGTATTCAGCCAGCTCCATCGCGGTGAGTTGTGTGGCGGAACCATAAGTGAGGGTGATGGGACGGGGAACCCAGTTATCGTTGGTCCGCAGCAGTACGCCGCCCCCTTCGATGGTCACTTTGAGGCGCACCTGAAAGCCGGGTTCTTCCCGGTCGTTCAACAGCAAGGTGGCACCGAGTTGGTTGTTGATCGGGTCCGTCCAATCACTCAGCGAGGTAGTGAAGGGGGGAAGGGTTTGCACCACCGCCGTGACGGGATAAGCCTGTGCGGTGAGCACACTGGCACCGAGCGAGAAAAACAGGCAGGTAAGGAAAAGAGTGCGAAACATGGTGTGATGTTGTAGATGCTGCAAAGGAGTGTGGAGCGGACTTTATTGCTTGTTGGTAGTGTTGGTGGGCGCGGACGCGGGTGCCGAGGGTGTCTTGGTAGCAGGGTTTGTCTGCTTTTTACCGATAGCCCCCCCAAAGTTGAAGCCGTAATTGAGGGCGGTGTACCATTCCGAGAAGTTGCGGGTAGCTAGTTCGGAACCGAAGCGGTTGAGGTGGGTGATCCTTAAGCCTAGCCGGTGGCTACTGCGCAACCGATAATTGCCGCCAAAGGAGAGGTTGAATACCTGGTTGCTGTCTCCTGCTTGCTGGAAAAAGCCAAGTGCCGTCTGTAGGTAAGTCGCCAGACTATTATTCAAGAAGTTGCGGTTGAGCCCCAGCGTGGGGGAAAGGGAGCGGTTGTTGATCGTACCGACCGCGGTTTGGTTGAAGGTGAGTCCAGCGTTCCACTGCCAGCCCTGGTCTGCTACGCCCGCGGCGTAGTTGAGGGCGAGGATGTTGACCCGGCTGTTGGCCATCTCGTTCACCTCGTCGTTGATCACACTGTTGGCGCGCTGGTGCATCGCCATCAGGCGCAGCGAGGCCGGTCGCTGCTCCGTGCCCAATTGCCGCAAAATGGTCAGGTTAGCATTTTGATTGACCTGGGCCAGAAAGATGCTGTCTACCGGTGCCGTGATATCCGTCTGTGCCCGCAGCTTGGTATCGTTGCGGAAGTTGCTGTAGCTGGCGGAGTACATCCATTGGTCGCTGGGGCGGTAATTGACGTTCAACGAACCGATCAGGCGGTCGGTCACCTCCAGTTCCTGAGCGTCCAAGTTGGTGCGCTCCAGCCCGCCATTCACAAAAAGGTTGAGTTTGCCCTTGAGGAAAGTCCGGTTCGCACCTAGGGTAATGTTTTCGGTATCATTGTTGAAAAACAGGCTGCCAAGCGTCCGGAAACCCCGGGTGATGCGCTCGTAGCGCCCCTGCAGGCCAAAGTTGTTGGCGTTGTAATTGGCGCCAAAGTTGTAGGCCTGACCGGTAAACGTGGCTTCGTTGGGGGTGAAGAGGCCAAATAGGGTGTTGCCAAAATTGCGGTCTTGGTCGCCCAGCCGATTGGCATTTTGGTTGCCGTTAAACACCGAGTGGGCCAGTTCTCCAGTGAGACTGACCCGCTTGCCGAGCATCTGACGGCCTTCGAGGCTAACAACCTTATTCGCGGTAGGAGAGAGGCTACTCCCCAGCTCGGATATGGGCGGTAGGCCGGTATTGTCGTCCGTTGCCGAAAAGTAGTTGGTGAAAATGGCGGTCTTCCGCCCGCCGTAGCCGATGCGGAGTCCGTGGCCGGTCCGCTCAAACAGGCCGTTGAGGTTGCCGACGGCGTTGAGGTCGGCGGCCAGCGCCCGGTTGAGCTTGCCGTAGAAGGTCGCTACCTGAAACTTCCCCGGCTCCAGCTGTAGACCTACCCCCCGGAAGCTGATCCCACCCAAGGTGTAACGGCTAAAGGATAGACTGCGGTCACCGGCGTGCAGCGTCGCCCACTTGTAGCGCGGGCTGATGCCCGCAAAGCTGTAGGCTGGTAAATTGAAGTTGTTATTTGCGTCGGAGAAAACGAAGCTAAAGGGCGCATTGACGCCCAAAAAGCTTAGGTTGAGGTTGGCGCTGCCGCGCCACTGGAAGTTGTCCCGCCGCGCCTCGATCCCGTTGGCTTGGTACCACTGCCCGTTTAAGTTGATACCTCCCGTAATGGAAAGCTGTTGCTCTTTGAGCTTACCTAGCCGACCCAGGACGTTCCCGACGTCTTGGGCAAAAAGTGCTCCCGACAAGGAGAGGCCGCTAAGTAAAAACAGGTAGTACAAGAATGGGCGAAGCATAAGACCGGAAGTTCGTGGCGGTGGTGGGCGAGCCTAATTGCTCATTACCGTACCGAAAATCCGTTCCCGCTCCCGCCTGACCAACCACTTTTTTCCGAAGCCCACACTTTTTCTTCCCTAAGTAGAACAAATACGTAGAAGCCCTTTGTGGTAGGTGGAAATACCTGTACAGAGCATTAGGGGCGGGCTAAAGAGACCCATCTACTTCATCTTCTTCCTCCGCAGCATCCCGCCATGCACATCATTAATGCTCGTCATGGTGATGAAGGCCCGCGGGTCGATGCCCTGAATAATGAGGGTGATCTTTCTGATTTCTAATCGGGTAATGACAACGTAAAGAATGTCCTGGTCTTCAGTAGCACCCGTTGATCCGAATCCTCCACGCCCTCGGAAAAGGGTGACACCAACACCCATCTGTTCGATAATGGCGGCCCTGATGGCATCGCTTTGCTTACTGATGATGGTCGCTCCGGTGTATTCCTCCACGCCATCGATGATGAAATCGAGGGCTTTGGAGGCGACAAAGTAGGTAAGCAGGGAGTAAAGTGCCTGGTCGATGGACAGGACAGTGGCAGCGGCCGAGAAAATAACTACGTTGATGATGATAACCCAGTCGCTGACTTTGGCCCCCAGCCTGCGGCTGAGGAAAATGGCCAGGATTTCAGTGCCATCCAGAACACTGCCGCCACGCATGGATAGTCCGATGCCGGTGCCCAGAAAGAACCCGCCGAAGACCGAGACGAGCAGTAAGTCATTGGTCAGATGCGGGAAGTGTACAAATTGTACGACGACGGCAAGCAATACAATGGCAATAGCGGTTTTTACCGCAAAGTTGAGGCCGATCACCCGGTAGGCAAGTGCCAGGAATGGCAGGTTGATGAGTAGTAGGAGTACCGAGAAGGATAAGCCCGTAATCTCGGCCAGTAAAAGGCAGATACCCGTTACGCCACCATCGATAAAGGAGTTGGGCATGAGCAATCCTTCCAGTCCGAAAGCGGCTAAGAATACGCCAATGATGATGAAAAAGGCATCGGTGGCGTAGGATTTAAGGGATTGGCGCAGGAACATGGGCTAAGCTTATGATTAGAGAAGTCCTCACCCGCCAAATGGTTGATTTAAAACTGTCCGGGAAAGGGAAGTTGTGCGGATAACTCGCTACGGATCAAACCACCCACAAAATCACGTACCTGCCACCAGGGGTGGGGGAGGCTAATGCGCTCATCTTCATACCTGAGATCGTCCAAAAAGATGATGTCGATATCAACAACACGTGGTCCCCAGTGGGTCTTTGTGGTTCGGTCGAGCCCGAGGTCTTGCTCGATAGCTTGCGTAATGTCCAGGAGATGGTGGAGGCGCGCACGCAGGGGCAAAGGAAGGTCAATAATAATGCTTACCACTACGACCTGGTTGAGGAAGTCGGGCTGGTCGGTTACTCCCCATGCCGGTGTTTGCAGCAGGGTAGAGGCGGCGATGATGGGGCCAATGTGCTCACTGATGGCTCGCCGCGCAGCGGCGAGGGTAGATGCTGGGTTGCCAAGGTTGGCGCCCAGGGCGAGGGTGAGTAACGGCCGGTGGCTGTTGGCGGTTGTCATGCGAGTGGTTTAGGGTTAGTGCATTGCGAGTAGTGAGGGTGTCATCTTTTACCTCAATGCTGCCCATTATCTTTTGTCGTCGGTACTTCTGCCATCTGTTCACTATCATTGCGAAAGTACAACCCAACACTGGTCTAAAAAATCCGTTATCGACTTACCAGCATTTATCGCGATTGAGGGAAACATCGGAGCAGGGAAGACGACGCTCTCCCGCCGCTTAGCGGCGGAGCATAACCGGCGCCTGATCCTGGAAGAATTTAGTGACAACCCCTTTTTGCCGCCGTTTTACCGGGAGCCGGAGCGTTATGCCTTCCCGGTAGAACTGTTCTTTATGGCGGAGCGACACAAGCAGCTACAGGCTGAACTCGCTCAGTCAGACCTCTTCACAAACGGGGTGATTGCTGATTACATTTTTGTCAAAACCCTGCTTTTTGCCCGCAACACCTTGCCCGAAGAGGAGTTTCGCCTCTTTAGTCGTTTGTTTAAGGTGATGGACGCTGGTTTCCCTAATCCTGACCTGATCGTGTACCTCGACCGGCCAATCGAAGCGCTGCAAGCCAATATCGCCAAGCGCGGCAGAGAGTACGAACAAGCCATGAAGGATGATTATCTGCGGAGCGTGCAGCAAGCATACTTCAACTACTTTGGCACCCAACAGGAGCACCCGGTGTTGATATTGGAGTTAGGGACCAAGAATTTTGAGGAAGATGAAGCCGTTTACGCCAGCATGGTCAGCCTCATGGCTGCCTCTTACCCGGTGGGGGTAACAAAAATCACAGTTTAAGGGCTTTATACTCCCCTCGGCCACCCGAGGTGATTTTTGACGGACTCTTTTTGTCCCCAGCTGCGTTAAAAAGCCTCGCCGTGACGGTGGCCATGCCTGCGTTTTTTGCCTTGCTGGCCACAAAAATAGTCTCGTCACAAATTTCGCCTCTCATGACCGCGGGGAGTATAATCCGTATTCCCAGGCAGCTCTAAAGTCTGTGAAACGACCAACGGGCCCCTGTTTTCCGACGTCTTAACAATAAGAATGCGGAGGAATACCGATCTTACCTCACCCTTGGTTCTCACCTCAGTTTAATGAAACAGCTTCTCCTGGCGGTTATTGCCGTCTTCACCTCCCTTACCCTGCTTAGTCAACCCGCACCTTGCACCGGCGACCCCGCCATGACCCCTTTTTGTGTGGACGCCTGTGTGATTTGTGATATTGATGGATTTACCGGGCGCAACAATGGTGGAGTTCAGGGACAGGATCTGGCCAACGGCCCTTTCTGTACGACCTTCACACACAATATGAACTTCATCGCTTTCATTGCCGGGACAGAGGACCTGGAGATCGAAGTAGAAGTGACCAATTGTACGATTTTTACGGGTTTGGAGATTGGCCTTTTTGAAAGCTTTGATTGTGAAACCTTTACCCGGGTTACGGATTGTAATACTGATGTACGACCCAATTCCACCGCGCGCTTCAGTAACGATGTCCCACTGGTAGTGGGCCAGCATTACTACCTGATGATGGACGGCTCTGCCGGAGATGTTTGTGATTGGACGTTCCGGGTGACGCAAGGAAGCACCGAAGTTAGCCCACTTACGACCTCAGGGATGGTGAGTGCCGTAGTGCCGGAAACCTGCCCGGATTTCCCCACGCGTTTCAATGTGATGGGGACGGAAACCGGCGCCGCACTGTTTTACTGGGATATTGAAGGCCAAAGGACGCTGACAACAACCGAACCTGCAGCTGATCTCGAATTTCCGGCAGACGGCACCTACGAAGTCTGTGTGACCGCTGCCAACGTCTGTGACGAGGCTCCGCCGAGCTGTACCATGATTGATGTGCGTACGGTTGGCACTTTATCACTGGATGTGCAGATATGCCAGGCTGATACCCTTTTTGTGGCTGACACCTTCTTAACTTCTTCGGGAGACTTCGACTTTGTGGTTGTCTTACCCAATGGTTGTGACAGTTTGATCGATGTAACCCTGGAAGTACTGCCACAAGCACGTCAGGCTATTGACATCAATCTCTGTGTCGGGGAGGAGTTTTTTATTGGCAACACACCCTACGCTACCACCGGTATTTTTCAGGATACTGTATTAACAATGTCGCTATGTGATAGCATCGTAACGCTTGATCTGTTTATGATTGAGTGTGAGATTCGGGGAGCTACCGATTTTCTGCCACCCATTTGTACTGGTGAAGCTACAGGGCAGCTCATTTTCTCCGTTGAGAACGGTACGCCTCCCTTCAGTTATACCTGGGAAAACATTCTGACGCCCGGAATCAGTGGCTCAGGGTCAACGAACCTGTTGGACGATAACAATATCATGGGCGTCCCGGCGGGGCAGTACGAAATCAATATCCAGGATAATTTTGGTAACGATGTGGTGCTTTTTCAAACGGTAACAGAACCAGATCCACTAAACGTACTGGCAACGCCGGCTACCATTGGTAACTTTAACCTGAGTTGTTTCGGAGGTGCTGATGGTGCAATTGTCGGACAAGCAGCTGGTGGCGTTAGCCCATATGTCTTTACCTGGAGCAATGCTGTTTCCGGTACCAGCATCGATAATCTGACGGTAGGAGAATACCGCCTTAGTGTAACCGATGATAACGGATGTGTCCGTACCGACACCGTGGTGCTTACGGCACCACCAGCCATCAATTATACCGTGGTTTTCAATGACCCCAGCTGCGATGGTTTTGAGACGGGAAGCATTGCACTTTCCACGCTTAGCGGCGGGACGGCACCCTTCAGGATGTCGCTGGGAAGCGAACCGCTGGATACCTCTTTCGTATTTCCTGACTTGCCGTCGGGGAGCTACACGGCAAGGCTTGAAGACGCCAATGGTTGTCGGGTAGACACTACAGCAAGTATTACGGCGCCGGAAATACCCATCATCTTTCCCTGGGAGCCTACCTCAACTGTTTTGGGCTGTGACGTAGTGGTTCCTACCCTGATCAATAATATCAACGTGGCTTCGATCAGTTGGCTTGACCCTGCGGGAACGCTTGATTGCGATACTTGTCTACGCCCGCGAGCGCTACCCTACAACGATACGGAATATGTGTTGACGGTTGTGTCTGCTGACGGATGTGCTACTACCGACTCTTTGGTAGTGACGGTGATCAAGGACCGTGAGGTATACCTCCCGACCGCGTTCAGTCCGAATGGAGATGGCATCAACGATACTTTTATCATCAATCCGGGCAAGTCAACGGCGGCCATCAGTTCCTTCAGGGTGTTCGGCCGTTGGGGCGAACAACTGTTTGAAAACCTCGACCTCGTACCGAATGATCTTGCTGCCGGCTGGGATGGCCGGCACAATGGGGAGCCGATGCCGGCCGGGCTATACGTATGGTCCGCACAGGTGTTGTTCCTCGACGGGGAGACCCGGGAGTTAAGTGGAGAAGTGATCTTGTTGCGGTAGAACAAAAGCTGGCTGTAATACCGCCTGCTTTTGGTTGGATTGAATTTCCTGGCTGATTAAATATGCAAGTGTAAAGCTATCGTTGCCAAGCCTGATGGCAGATTAGTGATTACCGTTTATTCGTCATTAACCAGAAATTGACGATGTGCTCCATAGCTGCCCGGTAGGCTTTCGGGATGGTGGGTTTTTTCACAAAGGCAGTTGCCCCCATGCTGTAGGCTTTGTCGATCTCGTCCTGGTCTTCAGAACTGGAGAACATTACCAGCGGGAATGATGGTCGCTCTCCGGCATCCCGGAGGGTCTTGAGTACTCCGAAGCCGTCGATGCGCGGCATGTGTAAATCCATGATCGCAAGGCTGATGCCCCGGACCGGACGATGCTTCTGATAAAATTGCAAAAAGTGTGCGCCATCGCGCAACAGGATGACTTCGATCGACTTGCCGATCTGTCGCAGAGTACGCCGGGCTAGGGCTGCTTCCAGCGGATCGTCCTCGATGAGGAGCACGCGATAAGGTGTCATTATAGCTTTCCGTTAACGGTAGGTAAAAAACAAGGACCGGGAGGTCAGTCCACGGCACCGGCCATTATACCTAAACAAAAAAGTAGGGATTATATTACTGCAATGTACGGGAAAAAGCTCAAAATGCCGAAGTCGCTCCTACTTTGACGGGTAATCTGATGGTAAAAGTGGCTCCCTTACCGAGAATTCCGTCGGCCTCAATGACACCGCCCAGGTTACGCATGATCCGGTGAACGGAAGCTAAGCCTACGCCGGTGCCGGGGATGTCGTTCTCGACGTAAAGCCGGCTGAACAGCTTAAACAGCTTGTCGGCATAGGCCGGGTCAAACCCAATGCCGTTGTCGGAGAAGCTAATGATGTGTTGGCTTTCCTGGAGGAAATAATTGATCTTGATGACTGCCCGCTCGCGATTGCTGGAGTACTTGATTGCGTTGGAAAGCAGGTTTTGCAAGACCTGTTCAATAAGGCCTGCGTCTGTCCGTATGATGGGGAAGGCGTCATGTTCGATGACGAGCTCCGGAGCTTTACGCTCGGTTTGCTTCGTGGCATCGATGAGCTCGCCCAGCATCTTTTCAATGTCAACCGGGACGATCTTTGGCTCGCTGCGCTGGTTTTTGCTCAATAGCATTAGCCCATCGATCATCTTGGCGAGCTTGTCAGCCGACCTTTCAACGTAGGCCAGGTAGAGTTCCCGGTCTTCCGAGGGAGCATCTGGTTCCTCACGGATAGCCTCCGCAAAGCTGGCAATGTGCCGAACCGGTGCGCGCAGATCGTGCGCTACGCTGTACATGAAAGCCTTTAATTCTTCGTTAACCGCCTTCCGCTGCGCCTCTAAAGTCTTGATGTCATTGATGTCAATGATCAGGCCGATGATTTGCTCTGGCCCTTTTTCGGGCTGGTAGCGCTTTGCGCTGGCCCGGAACCAGCGGTAGTCGCCCAGCTGGTTCAGGTAGCGGAACTCCAGGTGAGCACCGGCACCCATCCTGAAGATGTTACGCGGTACGGGCTTGGCTGCGGGGAGGTCGAGGACGTCTGCTGACGCGCTTTCGTCCACTGCCGGTGGGGCAGGGGTAGGATCTTGTAGGGAAGCTTGTTGACGAGCTTCGGCAAAAGCCAACGCCCGATCGAGGTCCTCGGGGTGGATTTGCTCAAGAAACTGCGTATAGGATGGTGGCATTCCGACGTCGCCGTAGCCGAGTATATCGGCGAGTTGTTCGGAGATGTACATGTAGTCTCCGTCCGTGTTTTGGCGGACAAAGATGCCTCCCTCCGCGGCTTCTGTTATTTCAGAAACAATGAAGTTGAAGCGGCGGACTTCCGCCAAATGGAGATTTGATTCGGCTTGAGTGACGGCTAACTGCCTCTGTAATTTGGCAATCAGCACGTCCTTCTCGTCACCGGGAGGAGAGGTCGTCATTTGTGTGTCAAGTAAATCCTAAAAGTCAGAGAGTAATACACGAATGTAACCATTGCCCTGAGTAATTCATCCAAAAACCATGATTGATTTAGGGAATGGTGCAAATAAACCGACAAATGGTATGCACAAATGCTTACTTCTGACGTTCTATCCTCTTGCTCCGGTCTATTGAGCACCTAGATTTTGTGCTTTGAAGGCCGGGCGCTGACCTCATTTTTAATTGCTGAGGGGTGGGCTGTTAAGCAACAAACAAGCGCTCCATGCTTAATCCTGCCAACCCCTGAAGCTGGTGTAAGGCTGCCAATTTTAGCTGTCGTCAGTACTTCACGTTACGCTATCCTCCAGGGCGGATTTTTCCGATCTTCACCCGCGAAGAACAAGATGATGAGATTGTTGGAAGGGTCTCTTAAACGAGCTTCCCGCCAGCGCCAGGCTTGCATGGTGGGCAACAGCTCGAAGCTGATCCCGGTTTTGAGCAGGCGTTCTACCTGCTCGTCCAGATCTTCGCACTCAAAATAAACCGCGACTCCAGTCTCTTCAGATCGTGGAGACTTGTGTAAGGAGAAGGTGCTTTCTCCATCCGGGCATTCAAACCTTGCGTAATCAGGCAGAGCATCGACGATCAGTTTGAGCCCCAGGGCTTGATAGAAGAGGACACTTTGCGCAAGGTCTTCAGCAGGCAGGGTGACTTGGTTGAGGTTCATGGAAATAGGTTGATGTTGCATTGTAATTTACGGAGCAGTTGCAAATCTTCCACAGTGTTTCGCGAAAGTACTCGGCAGATGCTTGCTGGTCTGGGCGACTCATTTTAGCGGACTTTGGGCGCGGCCGCAGGTGCTATGCGAGCTTGTTCTGAGGCAGTGTGATGTGCGAGCAGGGTGTCGATATGTCTCTAAAGAAAAAAACGATGTGTAGCCACAGCCACACATCGTTTTTTGAAGGTAGTCCAGGACTTTGCTGGCCCGAATGACTTCCGACTAGAAAATGTCCTCGCCGCCAAACATATCAGCCAGGATGTCCTTGAAACTGAGGCTATTTTCCATAGTCTCCTTGTTCAGTACTTCCATTTCTGCGAGACCCTGAAGTACTAACTCCATGTAGAGGTAAGTTTCCGCTTCGGAGAGTTCTCTTTCGATGGTGCCGGTGACAAACTTACGCAGACCAGCGACGCCGTCAAGGGTGTCACGATAGGCCTGTTCGCTTGCGTCGTTGAACAGCTCAACGACATTGCCACCGCTAAAGTAGGCACGGATGATGCCGTAGGGGTCACTGCCGGATTGTCCGTCAGCCGAGGCTTCGTCCGGGTTGGGGAAATGCTCGAGGAAACTCGTCTTGATACTCTGGCCAAGCAGCTTCATGGCGACGCCGTAAGCACCTTCCTGTTCTCCTTCGTAGACGAGTTCAACCTTTCCGGTGATGGCCGGGACTACTCCCCAGAAGTCGGTGATGCGCCCGTTGGTTTGTGCGTCTCCGGCGAGGAGGGCACGGCGTTCTGCCGTAGAGATCAGGTTTTCCAGAGCTGTAATACTCAGGCGTGCTGACACACCGCTCTTCTCATCAATGTACTCGCTTTCGCGGGCGGAGAAGGCAAGCTGCTCCAGCATGGTGTTGAGCAGGTCGTCGATGGCGACCATTTCTGATTGCGAAGCGACTAAGTCTGCCTCCTGCTTCGTAATAGCCTTGGCGACGTCCACCGTTTTGGGGTAGTGGGTCAGGATCTGACTCTGGATCCGGTCCTTCAGCGGCGTGATGATGCTTCCCCGGTTGGTGTAGTCTTCTGGGTTGGCGGTGAACACGAACTGGATGTCCAGCGGTAAGCGTAGCTTGAATCCGCGGATCTGGATGTCTCCTTCCTGCAGGATGTTGAAGAGGGATACCTGAATTCTTGCCTGCAGATCAGGTAATTCGTTTATGACAAACAGGCCGCGGTGTGCCCGCGGTACGAGACCAAAGTGAATCACCCTTTCGTCGGCGTAAGTCAATTTCAGAGTTGCGGCTTTGATGGGGTCAACATCACCGATCAGATCAGCTACGGATACATCCGGAGTAGCGAGTTTTTCAACGTAGCGGTCTTCCCGGTGTACCCAGCTGATGGGGGTGTCGTCTCCATGCTCCTCGATCAGGTCAATAGCATACCGGCTGATAGGATTGAGCGGATCATCGTTCAACTCACTTCCGGCAACAACGGGCATATGCTCATCAAGAAGGTTGACAAGGAGGCGGGCAATCCGGGTTTTAGCCTGTCCGCGAAGACCCAGTAATAAGATGCTGTGCCGACTCAGAATAGCACGCTGAATGTCGGGTAAGACGGTATCGTCAAAACCAATAATGCCCGGAAAAACTACTTCTTTGGCTTTAAGCTTCTTAATCAGGTTCTCCCGAAGTTCTTGTTTTACGCTCCTGGAAGTATAGCCTGAAGCCTTCAGTTCGCCTAGGGTGTTGGGTAATGACATGCTGATAGTTTTTTGCGATCAGTCAGGTAAACGGAGAGCGGGCTATATAGTTCTACCGGAGGCCGGTCAGGTGCTGTCTGCAGGAGACATGGCCTTGAGAAAAGGGCTGCTGTAAATAATGCAGAGGATGTCTTTTTACGATCCGTAAGTGGATGTCTGGTGTAAATTTATTGCGATTTATTAAAGCGCTTTGAAATTTAAAGTGATTGTGCTTATCTTGCTCTCGTTATCCTATTTCTGCACCTGCGTCCGCGCACCTGCGTACAAGCGTGGACCACGAGCCATAGCTGTAATTTACTGTTTTATACGCTAAAACGTAATGTTCGGTGGGGTTTGACAACAATTTTAATGGTTTTACCTTTTACTTTTCATGGACTTCTGTCTGTTGCCTGACCTGGAAAAACAAAGCAGAAAAAAGAAAAAATTGTCACGTCAACTTTTCCTTATCTTTGCCATCCACCACATCGCCTCTGACCCTACGATAACATTTTTCTACAATTGCTAACTTCAGCCTTAACCAATTAAGATCATGGTTTCCACCCCCTCACAATCTCCGCTCGATGAGCAAATGGCGATGATTCGCCAGTCAGCAAAAGACTTTGCTGAAAGCCGGATTCGTCCTCACTTCATGGAATGGGATGAAGCTGAACACTTTCCCCGTGAGTTATTTACTGAAATGGGAGAATATGGCTTCATGGGCGTTCTTGTTCCTGAGGCATACGGTGGTACTGGATTGGGGTATGCAGAGTACATTACGATCATCGACGAGATCGCCCAAGTTTGTGGCTCTATCGGCCTGAGTCTCGCTGCCCACAACTCTCTTTGCACGAACCACATTCTCATGTTCGGCAACGAGGAGCAGAAGAAAAAATACCTACCAAAGCTGGCGAGCGGCGAGCACATTGGTGCCTGGGGGCTAACGGAGCCAAACACCGGTTCTGACGCCGGCCGTATGCGTACTGTAGCCGTGAAGCAGGAGGACGGCAGCTATATCCTTAATGGCGCTAAGAACTTCATCACCCACGGCTTGTCCGGTGAGGTAGCAGTAGTTATTGTGCGTACCGGCGAGTTGCTTGATAGCCACGGCATGACTGCATTCATCGTCGAGAGAGGCGATAAGGGCTTCCGCGGCGGGAAGAAAGAAATGAAGCTGGGCATGCGCGCCAGCGAAACGGCTGAATTGATCTTTGAAGATTGTCACCTGCCCGCCGACCGGGTACTTGGTGAAGTTGGCGAGGGGTTCATCCAAAGTATGAAGATCCTTGACGGTGGCCGTATTAGTATTGCTGCCCTCAGCCTTGGTATTGCCCGGGGCGCCTTTAAGGCAGCCCTTGCCTACAGCAAGGAGCGGGAGCAGTTTGGTAAGGCCATCAGCAAGTTCCAGGCAATCGCCTTTAAACTAGCGGATATGGCTACAGAACTGGAAGCCGCTGAGCTGCTGGTTCGCGAAGCTGGTCGTCTGAAAGACGCTCACCTGCCGGTAACTAAGGTCTCTGCAATGGCTAAGCTATACGCTTCTGAAGTCGCCTGTAAGCTGGCGAACGAAGGCGTGCAGATTTTTGGTGGCTACGGGTTTACCCGCGAGTTCCCCGCTGAGAAATTCTACCGTGACTGCAAGCTCCTCACCATCGGTGAAGGAACGTCTGAGATCCAGAAACTGGTCATAAGCCGTAGCTTGTTGAAAGACTAAAAAGTCTCTCAACGAAGTACAAAAAGCACAAAAGCGTGTCGGAGCCAGCACTCCGGCACGCTTTTTTTATGAACCGTGCATACCCAAAAAAGGGGGGAGGAACTCTACTTTGCAGTTTGCGCTTTTCCCTAGCCAAACCTACAACTACAGACTCCCTTATTTTTGAGAAAGCTCTACCGGTCGAAGCAACCAACAGCTTGAATGATCAGAGCTGACCACTGGCCTTTGGTATCAAACTGTTCGATCGCTGTTGTCTTCAGGCTTACGTTAGCATAATATCCCGCCGTCGGGGCACTGGTTGTCGTCCGGAGCGGTATCTTGCCGCCGATGTCTGATTACCCTATCATTCCTGTATTGCGCTTACTAAGGTTTCCGAACCTGCTGGTGGTTGGTTTGACCCAATGGTTGGTATATTACCGCATCATTGCACCGGCGCTCGCGGCAGAGAATATTTCCGGGGTCTTGAATCAGTGGAAATTTGTTGAAATTTTACTGGTCACCCTGGCCATCACGGTGTCTGGGTATCTCGTCAATGATTTACAGGATGAAGATATTGATGCGATCAACCGGCCCGGTACCAAC
>CAZTTF010000151.1:0-6547 GCA_964616365.1 uncultured Lewinella sp.
GGAAGAGCGCATGGCGCAGCTGGTCGCTGCGCTGGATTGGCTGGAAAAAGACTTCGGCACCTGGCAGGTTCACTGGGGGGAGTTTAATCGTTACCAACGTATTGACGGCGCCATCCGCCAGCAGTTTAACGACGACCAACCTAGTATTCCGGTAGGCATGGCTTCGGGCCGGCTTGGTGCCCTGGCCTCTTACGGTGCCCGCCGCGGAGAGAACACGGTACGGCAGTATGGCGTAGCGGGCAATAGTTTTGTGGCCGTGGTGGAGTTCGGCGACCGGGTTGTGGCCAAGACCATGCTGGCCGGAGGCCAGAGTGGCGATCCCGATTCGCCCCACTTTGATGACCAGTCACAGCGCTACGCCGACCGTGCGTTTAAGGATGCCGCATTCTACCGGGAAGATGTAGAAGCCCGGGCAAAGAGGACGTACCGACCGGGGGAGTAGTCTTGTAATATGGTAATGCACTTTGAACCGACATGACACTAGTGGTCGAAGTTTTTGCGAGCGTCACCCGGCAAAATCATTAGCGGGGGAGACCCTGGCTAACTGAATTTGCTTTGCGTAATGAGCTACAGCGCTTGATTCACAGTATAAGGTTCCTGCAAAAGCTCAAAGATTGCCCAAAAGCAATTGCCCTGCGGTCAGAACGATTACCAGCCGACCAAACACGGTTCCCTGGTCCCTTCATTGCACCAGCGACCGCGCCCGAACCAACGCTTTGCCTTAAATTAACGTCCAACCCCAAAACACCTTTTTATGCGCCACCTCTACGTATTGCTTTTTTCTTTATTGACGACCACAGCCTTTGCCCAGGATTCAGGAGACAATGTGCTGGACCGCACCGTTCTCCACGAAGTCCGTTTTGAATATGTTCAGGGGGATCTCTACCAGGAACTTCAGGACAACTTCCGTCCCTTCGATCCTTTTGACCCCGGACCGTATACTATGGCCAACGTCATTATTGATGGCGAGCGCGTGGACAGTGTGGGTGTACGCCTCAAAGGCTTTACCTCCTTTCAGGGGCCAGCTTTGAAGAACCCTTTCAAGATTGACTTTAACCGCTTCGTATCGGGCAAGCGCCTTGACGGATTACGTAAACTGAACCTGAATAATGCTACGGCAGACCCTGGCATGCAACGCGATGTACTTTGCTATCAAATGCTGAATGACCTTGGTGTCCCTTCTCCCAGAACTGCCTTTGCGCAGGTCTACATCAACGGGGTTTACTGGGGGCTTTACCAGATGATTGAGCAGGTCGACAAAGAATTTTTGCAGAGTAACTACGGCTTCGACGAGGGCAATCTTTTCAAAAACAAGGACTGGAACAACTTCGAGTACCTGGGAGAAGATGTTAATAATTACAACCGTACCTACCAGCTAAAAACAAACGAAGCAGATGATGATTGGTCTGGATTGATCAATCTGATGCGCGTCATCAGAGAGACCCCTCCGGAGGACTTTGCGGAAGAGATCAGTAAGGTTTTCAACGTTGACCGCTACCTGAGAACCCTTGCAGTTGACGTTGCCACTAACAACTGGGACTCCAACCTTCAGCACGGACGCAATTGGTATCTCTACGAGGACACGCAATCGGGTATCTTCCACTGGATCCCCTGGGATTACAACCTGGCCCTGGGCGGTGATCTTTTTGGTGGTGGAGACAACTGTTTCGTTGGCGCAGACTTCTTTTTTGCCACCGACAGCACGACTACCGTCCGCTTCGTTGACGGCGCCTTTCAGGATGCCGATACCCTCTACTACAACTGGACTTTCGGGGATGGCGCCACCTCCACAGAGGAGAACCCTACGCATGTTTACGACTCCCTCGGGCAGTACGAAGTCTGCCTCACAGTAGACGGCGGTGAGCCTTTCTGCTCTGATACCCGTTGCTACTTTGTCGACCTGACAAACAACATCTTCAATTGCCCTTCCATCGCCAGCGGCCAGTTGCCAACCGACAATCTGGGCGTATTGCTCCGTATGCTGCAGTGGTCGCCGCAGTGCTGCTCCCAATGGGATGCCAATTGCCAGCAACAATTGGAGGACATTCAGCAATGGCTGGCCAATGATGACAACAACGACGACGTAGATGGTAGCGGTTTCAACGTTGACCAGCGCGGTACCGACCGCATCCTGATCCAACGCCTGTTGGATGTTCCGGCCTACTATGACATCTACCGCCGTCACTTCTGCAACCTCGTTGATCAGCAACTGGCGACGGATCGTTACAGTACCCTGATCAGCGAAAACCGGGCCTTGATCAGCAGCAGTGTGGAAGCCGATCCTAATTTCCTGTACGACTTCGATGACTTCCTGGATGAGACCGGCCCAAGGGGCATGCAGGCCCTGCTTACTGCCCGGGCAGATTACCTTACGGATGAACTCGTAGATAGCGGAGGGTGCCCTGAACCCCAGGCAATTGCTGCCAACGACATCGTCATCAACGAATTCCTCGCCGTCAATGATTCTCTGGGCACTACCCGAGACGGCAACGGAGAGACGGACGACTGGCTCGAACTTTACAACACGACGGGTTCTGATATGGACCTCTCCGACGTCTACCTGTCTGATAACCCGGAAAACAAGTTCAAGTGGCAGTTCCCGGCGGGAACCATCATACCTGCTGAAGGATACCTGATCGTCTGGTGTGACGAAGACGGTGGTCAGCCAGGATTACACGCCAGCTTCAAGCTGAACCGCGACGGAGAGCAGGTCTTTATGAGCAATGCTGACGGCAGCACGATTGACGAAATTGACTTTGGCCTGCAGGAAAACAACGTTTCTGTATCGCGGGTACCGAATGGCACGGGCGACTTCATTGCCCAGCACACCACCTTCAAATTCAGCAATGATACGCCAGTCTCGACACCATCATTGAGCCAGGATGTTGCCATCCGCATTTTCCCTAACCCCGTAGGTCAACAACTCAACGTTGGCATCAGCGGTAAGCCGGGAGAACAGTATTCCCTAACGGTGATTTCCAGTCTTGGCCAGGTACTCTTGCGAGATGTTGCAGCAAATGGACGCCCACTGGAAGTAGCGGGTTTCCCCGCCGGCATGTACTTCGTTACCGTGAGCGACTCCGCCGGCCGCTCCCGGACACTGCGCTTTACGAAAGATTAAGCTTATCAGATAAAAAGCATGGCTCTTCTCCAGGAAGACTAGCCACACTTTCAAGCTCACAACGGCCCCTGTCGCTGAGCGGCGGATAAGCATAGGGTAAAACCTTTGCTAAGAGGTTAGGTCATTGCTGCCTCACCCGCTCCGTAAATTCGGGCATCGGGATGCGCTCCACCAGTCGGCCACCAAAAGTGGCCTCTGGTGCCAGGGTGCGCTCATAGGCAACCCTGCCCAGGCCGCGGGCGTAGATTTCGTAGCCCGTGAACCCGGGGCTGATGTCCCCCTCTTCGGGGTCGCGAAGGCTTACTTCTCCTTCAAGGTCAAAAACAATGGCATCGTACTCCTCGCCCATGATCGAGATGGTCGTGTCGGAGCGATAGCGACGGTTAAGGGTTACGAAGTTGGTGGCATCTGGCGATTCCAGCGGCGTAAATTTCATGCGGTAACCGTAGGGCGTTGGATCATTACCATCCAGATAGAAGGGAAAGGTTTTGGCGTAGATTATCTCCGTCGGGACTGGCTGAGCCACGCCATTGGAATCGGCGGGCAACATGGTTAATTCTTCCAGGTAGACGCCCTCGTTGCGGATGCGTTCCCTCCCCTGCTGTTCCGGGGAGAAATAGGGAGAGTAGCGGGTGCTGCTGAGGTAGAGTGCCGTGTCCTGATCCACCCCCAGGTAGTACCAATACTCAAAATCCGGCCCCGGGAGGGTGCCGGTATTTTCGTAGGCATAGACCAGACCATCCGTATTGATCAATTCACGGACCGGAAAGTAGTAATCCCGAACGTCCCGCCGGTCATCGCAGCCAGAAAAAAATAAAAGAGCAAAAAAACAGAGGATGGCCGGACGCATAGTGATGTCAGATACTTTAAGGAATAGGATGCCGCAGGATTAACGCCAATTGTGAGGTCTGGTTGTATGCGGCAACTTGAATATGTTGCCCCGCTCGAAACAATAGAAAACGTAAAAAATCCTGCACTTCCTTAGAGTAAAACCGGCCTTACGCCGTCTGTCTACCAAATGATCTTAGATAATAGCCAAGCTGACCAGGACTGGGATCAGCTCTATGCCGCTTACGCGGAAGAGCTGGCGGCCTTCGTTACGCCCAGGGTGGCATACAGTGAAGCAGAAGATATTCTGCAGGAGGTCTGGTCCACTCTCGCCCTTAGTCTTCAGCAACAAACGATTCACCAACCCCGGGCATGGCTCTTTCGGGTCGCCCGGAACAGGATTACCGACTTCTACCGCAAAAACAATGGTCGTCCCGCCTTTCAGGACCTAACGCCCGAACTGGATAGCGCCACCACTAACACCAGTTTTCCTGACCCTGACGAGGCGTGGCAGACCATCGACGAGGCACTGGACGATTTGCCCGAAGAACAACGAGAAGTCTTTGTTCGCAACGAACTGGACGGGGAAACCCTGCGGGAAATTGCCGAAGACCTGGAGGTACCTCTTAAAACCATTATTTCCCGTAAAGGCTATGCTCGCCGACGCTTACAAATAAGCCTTCAGGAACTTTACGATGATTATTTCGGAGAAGCATAAAGTAATTCACGGGCACCGCCGTCTACAACTATAAATCAGTCGGAATACCGGCTAGTGCACTGTAACAATCAAAAACAATAAACTATGCATCATCGTAAACACCGTGGCCACCACCGCCACCCCGAACGCCGCCATCATCGCCGACCCCAGTATGGTCCCCGTCGCCCCAAGCACAATGTCCCGGTTAACATTGAAGAAAATGCCCATGGGTTTGTCGCCCGCGTGTTCTGCGTTGGCTTCAAAAAAGAGGACGTCAAGATTCATCTGGTTGACGGCATGATCTACATCAGTGGCACCCAACCACCCCGGGAGGACTACCCCAATTTTCTGCTTCAGGAGTATCCCGTCAAATCTTTCGAACGCTGGTTTGAACTGAGCGACCATGTAGACCAGGCTGCGATCACCGCAGATTTTTCCGACGGCATCCTCGTGATCCATGCGCCGAAGAAGGTGGAAGCACAAACGCCAGAACGGGAAGTGAAAATTGGATAAACCCAAGTCGTAATCAGGCGCGGTGGTTTCGTATTTTTGGCAGCAACATTGCTACCAGACATGCCCATAACCACCCGCCTGGCTACGCCGGCCGACCTGCCCGACTTACTCGCTTTTGAGCAAGGTATCATCGCCTACGAACGCCCCTACAACCCTACGCTTAAGCCCGATCCGATAAGTTACTATGACGTAGCAGCCATGGTCGACAACCCAGATATTGAGGTGATTGTAGCCGTTGACGGCGACCTCATCGTAGGCTCAGGCTACGCCAAGACCATCATCGCCAAAGAGTACATCGCTCCGCGGAAGCAAGCCTTTTTAGGCTTTATGTTCGTTCGTCCCGAGTACCGGGGGCGCGGCATCAATAAGTTGGTCATGGACGCCCTCCTGGACTGGGCGCGGACGCAGGAGCATAGTGAGGTCAGGCTGACCGTGTATTCCGAAAATGAAAGTGCCATCCGAGCCTACGAGAAAGCCGGCTTTGCAGGCTTACTGCTGGAAATGCGGAAGGAAATTTGAGGAACTGGGAGTCAGAGGCTAGGGCTAGAGGCTAGGGGCCGGAAAGGCCGAAATCATAGCAAATCAAGAAAAAATTACGTTTTACTGAACACTGTTCATTTTGGTGCGTTATTAGCTCACCATGGATATCCAGGCACGCAAAGAAAGGGATAAACAAGCGCTGCGCACGAGTGTGATCGCAGCTGCTACAGAACTCTTCCAGGAGGAGAGTTATGATGCCGTAAGCATGCGTAAAATCGCCAAGAAGGTCGGATATAGCGTAGGTACCCTCTATCTGTATTATAAAGACAAAGATGAGCTCTTTCTGGCGGTACAGGGAGAAGCCTTCAGTCAGGGATTTGCCTACATCCAACAGCTTCCTGAGACGGATGACCCGATGGAGTTGCTGAAAGCACTCGGAGAACGCTACGTCCGCTTCGGCATGGAAAACCCCGGCCTGTACCGCCTGATGTTCATGATGGAGCGCCCGATGCAAGCCTTGCCGGAAGACGGGGGCTGGAGCTCTGGCATCCTGCTGCACGGGCTACTTACTGACCTCGTAACCGCCTGCATTAAAGCAGGCCGCATCGACTCCGATGATCCCGACCGGGTCAGCTTCGCCCTCTGGTCCTTCGTACACGGAATGGTTAGCCTGCGTATCTCCCAACGTCTTGACATTTATAGCGGAGAATATCTGGACTGCCCCCTCTGTGGGATCAACACCGATAAACTCGTGATCGAAACGAACCAAATGCTGATGAAAATGCTGGAATCTAACCCAGCTTAAATTTTTTTGTCCTTATGCTGAACACTGTTCATAAAATAATAGCCGTTCATTTACTAGTAGCCTGTTCTTTTCTGGTGACGGCCCAGGATGCAAGCCTGGACGC
>CAZTTF010000152.1:0-5179 GCA_964616365.1 uncultured Lewinella sp.
TACGTACTGCCCTTGCCCAAAGGCTGGTCAATGGTCGCGGGGGCGTCCTACCTTGTCCAGGTACTGACGGCATATTATGGTCTGGTTAACCTGGGACAATTGTCGGCGGGGCAAACGGTACTCGTGCATTCTGCCGCAGGAGGGGTAGGCACCTTTGCGGGAAGGATTGCCCGCCAACTGGGTGCCTACACTATCGGAACCATTGGCCATAAGGATAAGGTCCCTTACCTGAAAAATGAGGGATACGAGGACTGGATTGTGCGCAATAAGCGCACCTTCAAAGCAGATTTACAACGCGCATTGGGGGAGCGAGAACTCCACTTGATTATGGAGTGTATTGGCGGTAAGATTTTCTCCGTAGGTTTTGAAGCCTTGGCACCGATGGGGCGGAGTATTGTTTATGGGGCAGCCCGCTACGGGTCGGTTGGTAACCGGCCGAACTACCCCAGGCTCCTGTGGCAGTACCTGACGCGCCCCAAGATTGATCCGCAAAACCTTCCGGAGATTAATAAGTCCGTAATGGGCTTTAACCTCATCTGGTTATACGAGCGGGCGGAATTGATGCATAGTATCCTGGGGGAATTGGCTAAGCTTAATGTTGGTCGTCCCGTCGTCGGACACAGGTTCAGCTTCGCGGATCTTCCCGAGGCGGTGCGGACATTTCAGAGTGGGAATACGGTAGGGAAAGTAGTCGTGGAGGTAGGATAGTCCACAGGTTTTTCCTTGCTGTCGGTCCTGCCCTAAAGCACCTGCGTCCGCGCCTGAAAATTGTTCCGGGCGCGGACGCAGGTGCAGAGTAAGTAGCGGGGCAATGGTTTACCTGAACAACTCCGGACCAACCCGTTGCTTGGTCAATTGCTCAAAAGCGTAGCCCATTTGGAGGAGTTTGTCCTCCGTAAAGGGGCGCCCGATGAAGGTCAGGGATTTCGGTTCTCCTTCTTCGGTGTAGCCCATCGGAACGGTAAGGCAGGGGTACTGAGCGGCAGCCGCGTACCCTGCACCGTAGTTGTTAATGGACAGAATTGCGTCCAGCTCAAAAGCTTGCATGGGGGTTTCGAGGAAGCGAACGCCTTCGGTGTGGAGCCTGGTTTTCAGCGAGTCATAACCCGCTTCACTTAAGTCCACGTCAAGAATTCCACCGAACCGGCCCTGTCCGTAAGGGATACGGGTAGTAGTATCCTGGAGGTTGTAATCCACAATATCGGCCACGGAGGCCACCGTCAGGTTGGGATCACCGTATTTACGGATGTAGTTCGGCAGGTCGTTGTACATGTCGGCGCTGAGGAACTCACCAAAGCCCGAGAAATTCACTTCAATGGGAGTGAACTCAAACAGCAGGGCGCCAGCCTCTTTCAGAGTGGCGATGGTCGCGGCGTATTCCTCGTCTTCGAGGTAGGCGGTGTTAACGCCGAGGCGCAGCCCCTCGAGATGTCCGTTTTGTAGCAATTTCAGGTAGTCCTTGTCCTGGAGGTCTTCGGGCGTAGCGGGGTCCTCGCTGTCCTTGCCAGCCATGGCTGAGAGGAGGATGGCGTTGTCCATGACGGAGCGGGTCATTGGTCCGGGCGTATCGAGGGTGCCGGAGATGGGGACGATGCCGCCGCGGCTGAGCAGGCCAATGGTGGGCTTTAAGCCCACCAGCGAGCTCTTGCTGGAGGGGGAAAGGATGGAGCCGGAGGTTTCGGTACCAACGGCTACTGCCGCGTAGTTGGCGGCGATGGCCGCGCCGCTTCCCGAGCTGGAGCCACCCGTGTCGAAGCGCTTACGTCCGTAGGGGTTCAGGGTTTGCCCGCCAATGGCGCTATAGCCGTTAGGGCAACCCAGACACAAGTAGTTGGCCCATTCGCTGAGGTTGGTTTTTCCGAGGATGAGACCACCACTAGCCTTTATCTGACGGGTGATAAAGGCGTCTTCAGTCATGTTGTTTGAGAATACCTCCGCTCCGGCAGTGGTGGGAACGCCGGCGAAGTTGACGTTGTCCTTCAGCAAAACGGGCATGCCGTAGAGGGGATGGTCGTCGGAGGATCTGGCTTTGTCTAAGGCGCGGGCCTGCGCGACCGCGTTGGGGTTAACGGAGATGATGGCATTGAGGTAGGTCTCCCGGTCACTTTCGTATTTTCTGATCCGGTAGAGGTACCACTTGGTTAATTGCTCGTAGGAGAGCGCTCCATCAGCGACTTGTTGTTGGAGGGCAGTGATGTCCTGGTCCATGATGCTGGGGAGTAGCTCCAGGTAATCTTCCTCATCAAAGCGACCTAGCTGTGTACTGATGTCCTGAAGCATCTTATTCTTATCCGTTACCCTTGATTGAATAAGTTTGTACCGGAGGCGGCGCGAAGGGTTGTCGGCATTTGCGGCCAGTTCTTCCGACTCGTCGTAAGGTGTCCAGCTTACGGTTTCCGGAGGCGTGCAAGCTACGGCCAGGGCCACCAGTAAAAAATAGAGCAAGAAGGAATATGGGGTGCTTCTCATTGGGGGAGCGTGATTGTCGCCGGCCTTGACGGCGGGTTATACTTGATGGGAATCCAGGAGAGAACGGGAAAGGGTAGAGGAGGGTTTTCGTTTGGCGGTACTTGCTCTGTTTGCAGCATGTATTGCTCAAAGAGCTGTTCCTTCCAACCAATGTAACTTTCATCAAGTTAATTGATATAGATAATATAATTGTATCAACTAATGAGCTCACTTACTTCTTTCCGTCATACGGTATTCTATACTATTGAACGTACGATCAAAGAGTACCGGCGTTTTGCCTTGGCTGGCTTGCAGGAGGAATTTCCGGGCCTAACCGTAAATCAGGGATTACTGCTTTCGCTAGTAGCAGAGGCTCCGGCTGCTTCACAGGTGGAAATGGCTAACATTCTGTTCAAGGATGTTGCGGCCATCACCCGAATGGTCGATCTCCTGGTAAAGCGAGGGTATCTCAAGCGGGTGCCACATTTAGAAGACCGTCGTCGTAATGTACTAGCCTTGACCCAAGAAGGGCAGTTGACGGTAAAAAAGCTTACAGCGATCATCAGGCAAAACAGGGCTCAGGCCTTGAGCGGGTTGAGTGTTACGGAGCAACAAGAGTTGCAAAGATTACTCGAAAAAGTTGCTGCTAACTGTCAAAAATCACAAGACAATGATTAAGTATATATGCCTCATCTCGATGGTGCTTTTATGCGCCTGTTCTCCGCCCCCTGGCTTGGAGGATAACTTACCTGAACTTACTGAAAAGATTGATCAATTGGGTACTGAAGATGCCTTTAGTGGAGTGGTTGCGCTGTATAAAGGTGAGACACTGTTGTTGGACCGGTCTTACGGTTTGGCGGATACAGATACCCGGGAACCAATTACTACGAAGACAAAGTTCAACCTTGCTTCGATGAATAAGATGTTTACTGCGGTATCAATACTACAGTTACGCGATGCGGGACAACTTGCATTGACAGACCGGGTTGGTACTTACCTCCCCGAGTACCCGAATACAGTAGTAAGAGATAGTGTCACAATCCAGCAGTTGCTAACGCACACTTCTGGTTTGGGAGACTATTTTAATGAGCGCTTCGAGACGGCTACATCGGAGTCGGTTCAATCACTACAGGACTACCTTCGGTTTTTTGCGGGTGATCCACTGAGGTTTCCTCCTGGGACAGATTTTGGTTACAGCAATGCTGGCTATTTGGTTTTGGGCCTGATTATTGAATCCATAACAGGCCGTACATACTATGACCATGTACATGCTGCCATTTTTCAGCCATTAGAAATGAAGCATTCTGGCTGGGCACATGCAGATACACTCGTTCCCAACTTAGCTAAGGCTTATCTGACGGTGGACTCTTCTGGCCTGCGGCCTGAAAATCCATACCTGGGAATAAGGGGAACTTCTGCCGGAGGTGGTTTTTCCACGGTAGGTGACCTGTTTCGTTTTACTACAGGGCTGAAATCTGGTCAACTTGTTACCTTGGAAACCTTAGCAGAAATGAAAGAAGACCGTTTCGGACATGGCTACGGCTATGGATTCAGCCTCCGGGACTTAAACGGCTGGAAAGTAATTGGACATAACGGTGGCTTCCCTGGTGTATCTGGTGAAGTCGATATTTTTGAAAAAGACAATATCGTTGCGATTTCACTTTCCAATCGGGGGCCACGGGATGGCTGGGCTAAAGTGCGTACCCATATTCGAGAAGCGATAGTTGGTGAAACGGCTTCTACGGCAGCATTTCAGCATGCCGAAATGCTGGTAGCTACCTATCGGGAGAGTGGCCTGGAAGCAGCGCGTGAGCAGCTAAAAACCTTCGGAGAAGACATAGACGAAAGACAATTGATTTACCATTCAGAGCAATTCAACGAGCAAGGAAACCGTACTGCTGCATTGGATGTGCTAGTACTGGTCACTGAGGCGTACCCCAAGTCATGGTTTCCTGTTTCTATCATGGCTGACCTACAAATGGAAAATGGGGATACCTTATCGGCGGTATCTAACTGGCAAAAGAGTCTTGAACTCAATCCCGGTAACCAATGGGCATTGGATCAGTTGGCCAAACTGGAATTACAGTAGTCTCTAATAGTAGGGTGTCCTCACGGTAATTGCTAAGGAATTACAGCGTCACCAGATGCGCATTGTAGAGATAGCGCATGTCCTGTCCCTATAAATCGGGGGGGGGATTCAAGCCGGGGTTCCTTGCGGAATCCTAGTGTATACTTGCAGAATACCCTATTTCTAATAGTTGGTCGTTGACGAGGCTGAAGTTTATCAGGTACTCAGGTGGTGGACACTTCAGTGGGGCAGGGGAAAAGTAGTGCTGCGGAACAAGCAGAGAATTCCCTAAATTGCTTTTTTCTAAACCATTGAGACATGATTCAGAGACTCCTTCCTGCACTGCTTCTAGCAGTCTTACTTTGCACTGGCGTCCGCGCCCAAAACAAGCTCAAGGCCGACGTTCGGGCTAGCGTGGCAGCCCAGTACGAGCAATTGACCGACCTGAGTGACCGCATCTGGTCGTACGAAGAGATTGCCTTTCAGGAGGCGCAATCCGCCGAAGCACTAAAGGCATATGCCCGTGCTAATGGTTTTCGGATTAAGGAAAACATTGGCGAAATCCCCACGGCCTTCACCGCTGAATATGGTTCCGGAAAACCAGTAATTGGTATCCTTGGAGAGTTTGATGCCCTGCCGGGATTAAGCCAGGAGACCGTGCCC
>CAZTTF010000153.1:0-39807 GCA_964616365.1 uncultured Lewinella sp.
ACCTGATCAAAGCGGTTTGGGTATAGTACAGGTTAGTGTTGAACCATAAATCTAAAAGTGGCAACATAATAGCGATCATCCGACGCCTTAAGGAAATACATTCCACGCTTCAACCATGAAACGTCAATAGAGTACTCAGGACTAAGGGTGTCAATTTTACGTGTCGAAACTATTTGACCACTAGTATTTATTATGTCAATCCTTTTAATGTTGTGATTGATGTTTTTCAAGTAAATCGTATTGTTAGTCGGAATGGGATAAATAAATGCACTATTACCCCGGGAATCAGTACTAACGGAAGTAGTATTACCTTCCCCTGCAAATGGACCAACATCATTTGCCGTAATTGGAGCAAAACGAGCACTCTCCAAGCTGTAATGATCAGCACCAGGATTGCTGACTCTTGGTCGTTCTTGCCCATCAATATCGGTGTCAACAGCGTCAATGCCATCCAGGATATCATATAAAGGTGAGGAAGAGGTAGTTCTCCAAACATCAATCGAGTCGTCAAACTCAAGATAAGGATTTTCATTAATGACTTCGTTTGTATCAAACGAAGTAACAGTGGCACCCGAGAGGATATTTGCACTACCCGTTGGATACACTAAGTTATTCAACCATGAAATGTTATCTCCCTGGTCGTTTTGAGTGTCTACAATTTCAATTAAACTATTAACCGACCCGCTGATGAGATTGTTGGCAATCGTAATGTTTTCTAGATCTTTATTATAGTTGTTGTTATTATCAAATCCAATCTCAATCCCATGGTCGTTATTAACCAAAGTGTTGAACGCAATAGTGACGTTTTCTGCTCTAAAGTGCTTTGATAGATTACTACTTTGACCATCAATAGCGTCGCCTAGGGTAAGGGTTATTGGAGCATCCCATCTAGTGCCATTTAAGCCTTCCATATAGTTGTTAATGATTATGTGGTCAGTCCCATATACTCTGACACCTCCAGTGTATAAAGCTGCTCCTGCGGGAGATGTTCCGATCGGTTTATTATTGCCAAAGAAATAGTTGCCTTCCACCCTATTCCTATTTCCATGCCTAAGAGACAATGTTCCGTAGCTACCCTTAAAGGTATTGTGCCTTATGACGTTGTCACAAGATTTGACGGATACTATTTCAGGGTCGCCATCACAGTCTTCAAATAAATTGTTTTCAACAATTGTGAATCCGCTACTGAGAGACATTTCACTCCACCCAATCCGGATAGACTCCTGTTCATTAACAGCTCTTGGCCCATTATTTCTGAAATAATTATGGTCAATTCTGTCATGCTGAGACTGATAATAGACTTCTTCTGATCCAGCAATATGGAACGAGCCATCTATCGTTATATAATGACCTGGTGTAGTTTTGTTTTGAAAAATGTTATGATCAATCCTGTTATGGTGGCTGGGGTAATTAAAAGGGTAAACGTTATCATTCCATACCCCTCCAACAAATACCCACTTTATTGACTCGGTTGTTTCAAGTTCAAAAACATTTCTTGAGATGCGTATATGATTGCTTCCTTCAAGTTTCACCAAAGTGTCTTCGCCATCACCATCAAAAACGAAGCCTTCTAACGTTACATAAGACGATTTTCGAATTACAAAATGTGACTCCCCAACCAAGGTGACCCCTCCAATTGTCTCAGCTTTAATAATAACAGGATTACTGGCCGTAGCCTCAATTTCAATAGTAGCTTCAAAGTCATTATATGTACCATCTTGCACTATAAATGTACCGCCATTTACAGCAGAGTTTACAGCGTCAGCTAAATCGTCAGCATCAGTAAAAATCTGAGCACTGACATTTGTAAAGCAGCAAAAAGATGAGAGCAATAAAAAATTACGCAGAAAATTCATAGCATAGATGTAATACGTGATATACTAAATTAGTGAATTTAAATATAATCAGTCAATACTAACGCTCAATGGTGTTAAAATAAGTTTACTAATGATACTGATGGATTAATTTGTACGAATTGATTACTTTTTGTCGATCAGTAAGTTGACGAGAAATTTATTTTTTGGTGTCTTTAAATATTTAACTTTTGAACAGAAATTGCACCTGCGGCCGCGCCTGACTATAATTTTTTTGCGGCCGCAGGTGCAATATTAGATCAGTAGTTTGAGCACATTAAACGGTACGTAGCTTTATTCTAGTAAGATAGGCTTGCCCTTCGGGTACTTCACCGTATACCCAAACGCTGTTCTGGCTTGCTGTCCATTGGAAATCGTCTGTCGCCAAGTCAGGATGCCGGTCTTCTCTTCCAGTTTGAAATTCCCTGTAGTTTCCACCTTAACCTCAATGTCCTCGTCAGCAGAAATAGGTACCTGATCCAAAACGATCATGTTGATGGCCTGCGCCTTCTTGTTACGTACAGTAATGGTATATCCCCGGCTATCGGATTGCTTGTTGCCAAAGAAATTACGTTTGCGGTAGTCATCGGTAGCTTTGCGCTCAACGATAACGTTCTGATCGCGGCCCAGACTGAGCTCAAGGGTATCTTTGGTAGTGGACACGTCGAGTGCTGATTTTCCGAGGTAGGTACCTTCAAAGAACAGGTTGATCGGGCCCGAGAGTAGCTCGTATTGCTCCCAGTTGGTCACTGCTGCGGTGAGGTAGGCATCCGGGCTGAATTTCGGTACTGAGATATGGGTGTAGGTGGCTGGCAGTTCGTGTCGCTTAATCTCAACGTCACGGGCTTTACCATCGGAGGGAATGGTATAGGGAAGTTCAATGTCAAAGTTGACAGTCGTAGCGCGGCGTTGTACTACTACGGGTGGCGGAGCGGCAGCCTGAACTCTTTGAGTCGCTTCTTTTCGTGCCCGATCTTTTCGTTTTCGGGCAAGTCCGGCAGCCCGACCCCGAAGTTGTTTACGGGCCGAGGCATAGCCGGTAACTACCACTTCGTCCAGGAGGGCGGCAGACAATTCCATCTGCACCCGGCCACCGTTTCCGGAAACAGATCGGGTAGTATAGCCAACGTAACTTACCTCCAACTGAGACGTATTTGCGGGTACTTCCAGGCTGTAGTTGCCATCGATGTCCGTTACGGTACCAATAGTGGTTCCCGGCACGAGAATGGTAGCACCAATTAAGCCAACTCCTTCCTCGTCAATAATCTGGCCACGAATGGTGCGTACCCCTGTTTGGACTTGCTGTTTCGCCTGAGGGGCCCAAACTGGAGGACGGGAATTTTGGAACAGCCTCCAGGTAGAGAGGGTAGGGGCAACGCCATTGGCGCTTGGGTTACCGGTAGAGAGTTTCAGGCGGACGTTGGTCCAGTCTTCTCCGGTTTGCTGGCTGACTTTGGCCCGGTAGCGCAAGTCTACGGGTTGGGTAATATCACTCACCCGCACGTCATAGTGCGGTGTCCAGCGAGCATTCGGAACGAGGTAGCTAACGGTGAAGGCATCGGTGATTTCCCGGTCGGCCTGTGTGACGACGACAATTTCTGCGGTAGCTTTGGTTTGGCGGCTGAGGCCAATTTCAGAAAGCTGCTCCTGGAGCAGCGCTTTGGCTTCTTTCAGATCGGCAAGCTGATTGTTGATCTCCATTTGGGATTTTCTGATCACGGTAAGCCGTTCCCGGTGGAAATTAACTGCAGCGATGAGGGATTCGGCATCGAGCCCGGTCTGCGGACTGGCAACGACCCGGTTAAGCTTCAGGATTTCTTCTTCTTCGGAGAGGACCCGGAAGTCTACCAAAAGCTTTTGCTTTTGGAGGTCGAGGTCGTCCATTTCAGCATATATTTTCTCGGCTTCAGGGTTTTCCGTCGGCAATTTGTTGAAGTTCAACCGATGGCTGACGGAGAGGACGATATAGTCGTCTCGTTCTGATTTTACCTGAATGCTGGCGGGGTCCATATCTTTGGTGAGCCCGGAAAAGACCAGCGTAGCCCTGCCTGCGGGAATGGTCGTCCGGGCCGTGCGGTTAACTTGTGCGCCGTCAAGATAGACGGTAGCGGTTGAGATGGTGGAGGGGATCGCTTTTTCGGCGTAGGCAGTAGCTTCGACGCAATCCGAAGGGGCTGAAGAGGCGCGGACGCTGGTGCAGTAAATCAGGACCAAAAGCAAGGTTAGCAGACGGGACATGGGGATGGTTTTTTGGAGAATGGATGCAGGAGAAGAACAGAATGCATAAAAGCCCATTATCCTATACCGGTCGCTGTCAATCATTGCCTGCCCGATCTGACCGAGAACAAGTACCTTCCCTGAGTAAGTGTTTAAATACCGCATTTCGCCTATGGAAAAGGATATTACCACCATCAAAACAGATCGCCTTCTCCTGAGAGCTATTGTTGCCTCAGATATCGAGAACGTTTATGCTGGTCTTTCTCATCCGCTAGTCATCAGGCACTACGGTGTTAGCTATGACAGTCTGGATGCAACAACAGCGCAGATGCGGTGGTATGGGGAAACACAACAAGTCTGGTGGGCAATTTGCTCCCCCGACAACGAGACCTTCTACGGAGCCGGGGGCTTGAACAATTGGTCCGCAGAGCATCGTAAAGCCGAGATTGGGCTTTGGCTACTTCCCGAGTACTGGGGAAAAGGAATCATGTCGGAAGTACTACCGTTGATCTGCCAGTACGGGTTTGATACAATGGGCCTTCACCGCATTGAGGGTTTTATAGATACCAAAAATGAGAATTGCAAAAGAGCAATGGCCAAACTTGATTTCGACTACGAAGGGACCATGCAAGATTGCGAATTTAAAGATGAAAAGTACCTGAGCATTGAGGTATACGCTAAGTTAAACAGGTAGATAAAACGATGTGTGTAGCGGTCGATTCAACAGCATGAGTAATAAGGTTTCTATGCCGGCACCAGATAAAACCCTTTCGAAAGTTTCTGCTTATCAACCTGGCACTGCACCTGCGGTTACGCATAAAAATGTTTGTTTTAAATAAAATGAACACATTTTTAAGTTAATTTATTACCTTCACGGCCAACAGCAGACTTCTCCGTGACCTTTACTCCCGAGCAAGAACAAATCTTTGACTTCGTCCGCAACGGTACGGGGCACGGCATCATTGATGCCGTAGCGGGCGCGGGGAAAACTACCACCATAATGGAGTGCGCACGGTTCGCGGTGGATCCCTCCAAAGTACTTTTCTGTGCTTTCAACACCAGTATTGCCCGCGAAATCGAGCGCAAGTTCCGGCAGCAGGGCATGCCAGAAGTCGTAGTGAAAACAATCCATGCCCTCGGGTATCAGATATTGCGGGAGAACAACGACTTTGCTTCGCGGCTGGAGTTCAGGGAAGACAAATACCGTACGCTCATAAAGAGCGAGGGGGTACAGCAGAAGCTTCGCCCCTACGTAAAGGAGTTACTCTCTTTGCATGGACTTGATCCCAGGCATACTGATAGTCGTAAAGCCTTCGCCCGCAAAAACCTGCTCTTTCGCCTTGAACGTCGCCTGCTTGAGATCAACCAGAAACACCGGTCAATTCTTAATGGGCCCAAGTTTTCGGCCTTTGAGGAGATGGTCCGTCACTACGGCATCTTTTCTCATCCGGAAGAAGTAAGTAAGACTTTTAGGGATGAGCTGGAGCTTTACCACGCCATGAGCCGGATCCTGTTGAAGGCGGGTACCGAAATGGCCGCGAATAGCCAGATTATTGACTTCACCGATATGATCTATCTGCCCTTCGTCTGGCAACTTAACGCTGCTACGCGCTACGACTGGATCTTTATCGATGAATGCCAGGATCTGAGTAAAGCGCAGTTTGCCGTAGCCGCTAAACACGGGAAAGTTGGTAGTCGCATTCTCGCCGTAGGCGATCCGCGGCAATCTATTTACGGGTTCACGGGGGCTGACGTAGAATCTTTTGACCGGGTGAAAAGGATGACCCGGGCAACTGAGCTTCCGCTAACGACTTGCTTCCGCTGCCCAACGTCCGTCATTACGCTGGCGCAGGAGATTCGCCCTGATATCGTCGGAGCCAAGGCTGCAACCGGAACCGTTAGTACTATCGAAATTGATGATGTGTTGGAACTGGCCAGACCTAATGACCTCATCATCTCGCGCTTCCGTGCACCCATTCTGCTGCTCATCTTCGACTTCATTGATAATAATGTGAAAGTCCGTGTTGCTGAAGACGAAGCCAATGAGTTCATCGGTGAACTCAAAATGTTATTCAAAAAGGGAGAGCTACAAGCCTCCATTAAGCGGCGCTACAAAGGGTTTGCAGCCTTACGGGAGACGGTCTTTGCCCGAAATATGTGGGTGATCCGTCAGAACGCAGCCAAAATTGCTAAAGCGGCGGAGCGTGAAATTTTCCTGGAATCCGAAACGGAATACCTGGAAAAGCGACTGGCCTTTCTCCACAAGAAATACGAAAAGTGGCATAAGCGCTGCACTACCGTTGCCGCTGTTTTGGAGCGCATAAAGGCCTTTGTCTCTGCCAAAAAGAATGCCATCAAACTATCCACCATTCACCGGGCAAAGGGGCTGGAAGAAAATCGGGTCTTTATTCTGGATTACGACCAGCTTCCCTTCTCACGCCAGGGACAGCGGGATTGGGAGAAGGTCCAGGAACAAAACCTGAAATACGTTGCCATCACGCGTGCCAGAGCGGAACTCTTCATCACCGCATCTGCTGACGAGGTTAAGGAAGAAGACGAGGAGAGCTTATTTGATTTGCTGCCGTTCGAGTAAACAGTAGAATTCTCCTGAGCCCGGATCTGGTGAAACCTCTAGTCCCTCGCCCCTAACTCCTCCCTCCTAGACCCTGGCTCCTAGCCCCCAGCTCCTAGCCCCCAGCTCCTAGCTCCTAGCTCCTCCCTCCTAGACCCTAGCCCCCAACTCCTAGACCCTAGCTCCTCGCCCTGTTAGCTCCCAGCTCCTAGCCCCCAGCCCCTAGCCCAATTCTCCCACTTTCTCCCTACCTTTCCTGCGTATTCCGATCATGTAATTTAGTAGTAGTGTCCACAACCACCCAACAAACAAACTATAGCCTTGTATCCCTTCCGGCTACCGCGATGGGCTTTGCTTTATGTGTTCAGATTTCTGCCTTGAGCTGGATTTTGAATACCCAGTACGGGCTCAACCTCGAAGAAATTGGTTTGGTCTGGCTGGCCGGCCCGCTGGCCGGCATTTTAGGGCAGGTCATTGTCGGGGTAGTCAGTGATAACGTATGGTTCATGGGCGGACGGCGGCGACCGTTCATTGTCATCGGTGGTACCATTGCCGCGCTGATGATTCTGGCGCTGCCTTATCTTGATGTCATCAGTGATCAGATGGGGATTGCTGGCATTGCCACCGTAGCCCTGACGGTGGCCCTGACCCTGGATTTAGCGATCAACATCAGCTTTAACCCCGCCCGGTCTATCATTGCTGATGTTACCCCCGAGGGAGAAGCCCGCACGAAAGGCTTTACCATCATGCAAACCATATCCGGCGCCTTTGGCGTTGGTGCGTACCTGGTGGCCGTAGTATTTAACAACTACGCACTGATCTACCTGGGCGCCGTAATTGTTTTCCTGTTTTCGGCGATCCC
Organism: uncultured Lewinella sp.; assembly: GCA_964616365.1. Lineage (GTDB taxonomy): Bacteria > Bacteroidota > Bacteroidia > Chitinophagales > Saprospiraceae > Neolewinella. The sequence continues at coordinate 7,505 of CAZTTF010000153.1, forward strand.
TCCTTTCTTCATCTCGGAGCCGAGGAGCCTCGACGCTGCTGAGGAACAGGAAGCCGAAGGGATGTCAGCTGCTGCCATGGATAATACCATCGACGAAGTCGCCATCCCCAAGCGCTCAATGTTGCTTAATCGGGGTACCGATTGGCCAGAGTTCCTGAAGATATGTCTTGCCCATGCTTTTACCTGGGTTGGTGTGCAAACCATGTTCATCTACACCTTCGGGTACATCAAAAGCAATATCATGGGTTTTGATGTTAATGCAGAGTTGGACGCAGCAACCAATGACATGATTGGTAAGCAAATCGGTATCGCCTTTGCGGTGCTGAACACGGTTGGTTTCCTGCTTCCGGCATTGGTGTTGGAGCCTGTTGCCCGCAAAATAGGTCGCGTGAAAACCCACGCTATAGCTATCGGTATTAGTGCTTTTGGCTACTTGCTGATTGTCCTGCTTGGCTACAAATCAATTTATGTCTTCGGCGGCCTCATGGCGGTTGTTGGCATTGGTTGGGCAGCCATCGTTAGCCTCCCTTTTGCCATCATGACCGAGACGGTAGATCAACGGAAAATGGGCCTGATGATGGGCTTGTTCAACCTGTCGGTCGTGCTCCCGCAGGTCGTTGCCTCTTTACTCGGAGGTTACATTGAGCATGCTGCAGATAAGTCCCTGATCTACGTGATCAGTGCGGCAACGCTCGCGCTTAGTGCTGTGCTGTGGCTATTGGTGAAAGAGCAGTCCAGTGGGGTAGCGGGCGCGGACGCAGGTGCCGGGGCAGGTCATTAAGGCAAGGTAGACCAAACCGTTTCCCTTTACTCATTAAGGCGTATCTCACGGTCCTGACCGGAGTAGGCTTATCTTCGTGGTATGCGTACCTTGTTTTTACTGCTTGCTTTAGGGCACTTCTCCATCACTGTTGCTCAGGACTTTCGCTATACTGAAGTCCCTTTTCCTGCAGCACAGGTGACGGGTGGTGTCGTTTATGGCCAGGCTCCGTTCCTGAACTTCCCTTATTCAAACGAGAACAATACGACCCTGTCGGATTTGGTCCTGGATGTCTACCAGCCATCCGGAGATAGCCATCAGCAAAGGGCTGCGATCATCTTTGCGCACTCCGGCGGTTTCATCGTTGGCGACCGTACACATGACGATATGGTGGCACTGTGCGATTCCTTTGCCCGCAAAGGTTACGTCACGGCGACGATCGACTACCGGCAAGGCTTTTATTTGTTGAACAACATACCGCTTCACGGAATTCGTGCAGTATATCGTGGTATTCAGGATGGACGCGCAGCAGTACGATTCCTGCGGGCTAACGCCGCAGCCTATGGTATCGACCCAGACCACGTCTACCTGGCGGGGAGTAGTGCTGGTGCGTTTATCAGTTTGCAGTCAATCTACTTGTCTACCCCAGACGAGATTCCATCCGAAGTAGGGGTCAACACCTACACTGATATCTTTTTCGAGCAAACTACCCCTGACCTTGGTCCTCCGGACATAGGAGCAAATTTGAATGAAAATGGTACGCCCAATGGCGTAATTGGCCTGTGGGGTGCAGTTGCAAGCCCGGATTGGGTCGACCCACTAGATAATCAACCCGTTTTTCTGGCCCACGGGTCAGCAGATGCAACGGTGCCCTTTACCATCGGACCTCCCTTCGGCGTCGGCGCTTTCCCCGATGTATACGGTAGTGCGGTCATTGCCGATGAGCTGTCATTTAATGGGAGTGGTAACTTCGAAACCTACCTCGTTGCCGGCGGAGAGCATGAATTTCACGGGACGGATAATGGCACTTGGGAGAACGGACAGGGAGGGAATGCCCGTTGGGATACGCTGGTACAGCGTGTGACGAATTTCTTGTGGGAACAACACCGGCCTACGGCCGATTTTACTGTCGGTACGGTTGGCCTCCAGGCCAACTTTATGGATGCTTCTACGGGGGCAGTGGATTGGCTCTGGTCCTTTGGAGATGGAATAACTTCTACGGCCGAGCACCCCACCCACACTTATGCTGCTCCCGGCGATTATGATGTGCGCCTGTACGTGGAGAATGCGATTAAAAGCTGGGATACTCTCCGGCAAACCATCACGGTTGAGGCCCTGCCGCTACCGCTTAGCTGGCTGGGGGCTCCTGCTGCTAACTGGGTAGGTAAGGATGTTGAAGTCACCTGGTCTGTAAGCGATCTGCTGGACGTGAGTCATTTTACGGTGCAGTATGCCGATGAAACAGATGGTGCTTTCCGTGACCTTGGTACCGTTGCTGTAACGGAGGATGCCCTTACGGCTGATTTCAGCTTTATGCACCAGGCCCCCGCTGGAACAACCCACGCCTACCGGATTCAATATCACGATATCGCTGGTACAGGTGGCTTAAGCGAGATCGCAATATTAACCGGAGCAGAAAAACTACAGGCGTGGCCTAACCCGACCCGTAGTAAGGTCAACCTAAGTGGTTTCGGGGAGGAATATGAGGTAGTACAAGTAACTGATCTAGTGGGGAAGGTATTTACCCTTCCCGTTCGGAATGCAGCAGTCGACCTGACCCGCTTACCTGCCGGGTGGTATGTGCTCCGCTTTGGTCCTGAAGGCAACAGCATTCCGGTGTTGAAGCTGGACTAGTTTACTCGTTGTGTCTTCCAGTGGAAGGAGCCGAAAAGTCACAAATACCGTAGGAGTTGTGAACTAGCGTATGGTTGAAGTTTAATACACACCATGTCGCTTGATCCCTAATCTGAGGCATAACGCAAGTGGGTAGTTTGTAGTAAGAGAGCCGTCGTGCATACGATACGACCTACTTATTACAAAGTACCCACTGCTACAGATTACCTGGGCCTTAAAAATCAATTGACTACAATTCGTTGTAGCATTCGTTCAAAAGCCTGTGTATTCTTCCTTAGTGGAGGAGCTCTGCTGCGATTTGTTGTTAGTCGGAGCAGAGCTCCTCCACCAAAGCACTCACTACTTTTTGAACGGACACTAGTTGTGCCCCCGGCTTCACGTTGAATTAGCGTACGATCAGTTTACGCACTTCGTCCTTTACCCTCACGAGGTATACGCCTACGGGGAATGTTGATAAGTTGATGTCAGGGTTAGTGGTGTTAAGTAGTACCTGACCGGTTACCGTTTCTACGGTAATGTTCGCCTGGTTATCAAAGGCGTGACGCACGAAAACCCGATTGGTGGCGGGGTTCGGGAAAATGGTAAGGGCAGCAGGTTGTAAGGAGGCCGTCGCCAGCGGACTGTAGGTCATCGCTCCGGAGAGGTCCACCTGTTGGATACGGTATACATTTTCGCCAACAGCAGCGGTCTCGTCAATGGCGCGGTAAAGATTCAGGCCTGATTCACCCGCAGCGGGTACTTCGACGATGTTATTCCAGGTGTTACCGTTCTGACGTTGTACAATAAAGTGGCTTGTGCCAACTTCTTGCTCAGTTTGCCAGCTCAGTTCAACAAGTTTATTGTCTACCGGAGTAGCTGTAAGTGATCTCCATTCCAGCGGAAGGGTAGCGGTGAGGCTGCCTTCAACGATTGTCTGGGTGCTGTTTGCCGGAACATTGAATGTTTCTTCTATCAGGCCACTTGGCCACTGAACAACCAAGCGAGTAACTTCAGTATCCGTCCCTAAACCAAAGTGACCGGTCAGGGAATTGGAGATGCCATACCCTTCTCCACTGCGAATCTCCCGGGTTTGAACGCCCCAGCTACCGTAGATCTTGATTTTTGCTCCAATACCATTCCGGTTAGAAACAGTTCCCTGCAAGTTGACCTTGAGATGGTTGTTGCTGCCGCCATTATTAATCAAAAGAGCATCTGCAGTGCCAGATGGACCATTAAATCCTGAAGCGTGACCGATGTACAGGTCGATGTAGCCGTCATTGTTCAGGTCGCCAGTGGTGGCACTCTGAAAGATCTGTTGAATGATTTCATCCACCAGGTCATTTTCCTGAATTAGTTCAAAACTGCCGTTTTGGTTGTTCCGGTAGATTTTCGAGAAACCACCGGTAAAGGTTAACAGCAGGTCGATCCAGCCGTCGTTATCAAAGTCTTCGAAGATGCATTGAATACCAAGACTGCTGAAAACACCTGAAAGTCCCCATTGGGCAGAGGCATCACTAAAATTACCATTGCCGTCATTGATCATGACATTGGACGGACTGCCATGGTTAAAGATGAAGGCATCAAGGTCACCGTCGTTGTCTAAGTCGGCAAAATCAGTTGACCAGGTCTGTGCCCGCGGCAACAGCCCTGCCGCTTCGGCAACGTCAACAAAGCCGTCAGGGCCGTCATTGCGGAAGAGTTGGTTGAGGCGACGTCCGTCATTGGGCTCAGAGACACCGAGACGACACTTGCTCAGGTATAGGTCTACGTCTCCGTCGTCATCATAATCGGTCCAGATGGAAGCGTAGTTGCCGGAGTTGTCCGACGGGACGGTAGAAACCGGGTTAATAAGTCCGTAATCTTCTACAAAGTTACCTGCACCGTCGTTGCGAGAGGGAACAGACAGCGCGACATCATCACAGGCAAAGTGATCGAGGTCGCCATCATTATCAATGTCAACGAAGTTGGCGCCCTGTTGGAAGTCGGTTCGTGGCATAAATTCCACAGAGTAGTGGAGGGTGTCATTTTCGTAATAACCCATGAGCAGGTCAGTTCCGAAACCGCCCATCGCTACATCCAGCGTACCATCCTGATCAGCATCTCCGATACAGAGGCCCCAATAGCTGGTTGAGATCTCCTCGTCAATGACGGCAGGAATGAAGGTTCCGTCCATTTGCTGCAGCAAAAATTCGGGTGTGCGCCCCTGCTGAAGGCGGATGATATCGTCGAGCCCATCGCCATTAAGGTCGGAGACGCCCATTGCCACACCACTGTAGTTCTCTGTCGGAGGGAGTGCCGTTGCCGTTTGGTTAGAAAAGAGGCTTTGGGCAGTTAGGGCACCAGAGCAGAGCAGTGTACAGATGACACAGGTGAGTATGCGTGACATATTTATATTGAGTGTTACTCCAGCCAAGATAAGACATCTGGAATCAATGATGACCTCAATGCTATTGAAGGCAACTCGATTAGTGAAGTAAGCGCGGCGTCCAACGAGAGTTTAAGACATAAGGACGTAGCCGAATCGCAACGATTCGCTTGCTAAGAAAGGAGCATAGCGGCATGATCCCGGTATGGCTCCATCTCAACCAGTGCGGTGATAATTGTCGATTACCCTTCCAGGACAACCAGGAAGCGTTTCTTTTTTCCGTTGTCTACCATCAGGTACTTGCTATGCAAGACGTCGTCCATTGAGACGGTGGCGTCTACATCATTTACCTTTTGCTTGTTTACTGAAATGGCATTGTTCTGAATTGCCCGACGTGCTTCCGATTTACTGGAAAGAATGCTGGCTTCAGCAAGCAGGTCTATCAGCGAGAGGTCGTTGGTAAGGCTGGCCGCAGGCAGCCCGCGTGATTCTAACTCGTTGGCGAGGAAACCGAGGGTTTTTGCGTCAAGTACTTTGACGTCGTCGGCCGCTCCTTTCCCAAACACGAGGTTGGTGACTTTCTGGGCAGTAGCAAGCCCTTCTGCGCCGTGTACCCGTTCCGTTAGCTCTTCGCCAAGGGCACGTTTGATCGCATTTACTTCCCGGAACTTATCATCGTTGGCAAGGTGCTCTTCAACGGTGGCGCAGTCGGCAAGGATGTCCGCTTTGGCGCGCAAGCTGAAGTACTTCAGGTAAGTAGGGATGTCAGCGTCATTTGAGCGCAACCAGAATTGGTAGAACTCGTAGGGGCTGGTCAGTTCTGGGTCCAACCAGATGTTCCCTGCTTCGGATTTTCCGAACTTAGAGCCATCGGCCTTGGTCAGCAGGGGAGTGGTTACTGCGAAGGCTTTGCCGTCAAGGTTTCGGCGCACAAACTCAGTGCCGGCGGTAATGTTGCCCCATTGGTCCGAACCACCCATCTGTACGGTTACACCTTCCTGCTCGTAGAGGCACTGGAAATCGTAGCCCTGAAGCAGCTGGTAGCTGAATTCGGTGAAGGACATGCCAGTTTCCAGGCGGTTTTTGACGGAGTCCTTCGTCATCATGTAGCTGATGGTAAGGGTTTTGCCAACATTGCGCAGGAAGTCAAGGGCGTTCATGTCCTTGTAAAAGTCGTAGTTGTTGACCACAGAGAACTTTTCAACTTCCTTAGCACCTGCGTCCGCGCCCAGACCTGCATTGAGCAAGTCCAACATTTGGGCCCGCTGAAAAGAGAGGTTACTATCCAGCTCATCGTAGCTTTTCAGCTGGCGCTCCTTGTCCTTACCACTGGGGTCACCAATGCGGCCCGTGGCGCCACCAAACAGCACTACCGGATGGTGGCCAGCACGTGCCCACAAGGTCAGCAACATGACCTGTACGTAGTTACCAATGGTCAGGGAAGGCGCAGTTGGGTCAAAGCCAATGTAAGCTTTGCGCGGTGCTGCTGCCAGGTGCTCTTCAATTCCGGGTGTCAGTTGGTGTAACATGCCACGCCATTCCAGTTCGGCGATAAAATCCATGGGGTTGCTTGTGGGCGTTGTGAAAAGTTGGGCAAAGATAGTCAAGTAGTCAGATAGTCAAGTAGTCGGATGGTCAAGTAGTCAAATAGCAGGTAGCCAGAATAGTCCCGCACTAATTGACAACATGACTATCCACTACCTGACTACTTCCTTATCTTCGCCATTGATGAATTTACCCCTGTTCCTTGCCCGGAAGGTCGCCAATGGTGGTGTCCGATCAATTTCCCGAACCATTATTACTATCGCCATGATCGCCGTTGCGGTCAGTATGGCAACAATGGTGGTCTCTGGAGCGCTGATTTCCGGCTTTAAAACCGAGATTTCGGAAAAGATTTTTGGCTTCTGGGGGCACATTCACATTACGGATGATTCGGCTAGTTTTGGTATTCTTGATTCTTACCAACACCCGATTTCCAACCAGCAGGATTTTTACCCAAGCCTTGACACGACGGGGGTGATAACGATGGATCCTCCTGGGGCTTCGCTGGGGGTAGCGGTAGAGGAAGCCACGACAACGAAGGCGGGTATTCGTCACATCCAGCAGTTTATCATTTTGCCGGGTGTCGTCTCGGTGTATGAGGAAGGCGAACGCCTTCCCACGCAGGAGGCGCTCGTGCTTAAGGGTATTGATGCAGATTATGACTGGGACCAGTTCGGACAGTACCTCCAGGAAGGAGAAATGCTGCGGGTTACCCCGGACTCTACCAGCCGGAACATCATGATCAGTCAGGTGACGGCCAACAGGCTGAAGCTGAGCCTTGGTGACCGAATGGACTTCGCCTATATCGATGCCAGGGGTAACCAACGCCCCCGGGCGTTCACCGTGACGGGCATCTACAAAACGGGGCTTGAGGAATTTGATCGCCAGTTCGCGCTGGTTGACATCAAACAACCCCGCCGGCTACTTAATTGGGCATACGATCAGGTGGGAGGCTTTGAGGTTTTTCTGGACGATATTGAAGACCTCGAACTCTTCAACGAATATATCCACTACGTAATCCTGCCACAGGATCTGTACGCAGAAACCATTCGGCAGAAAGTGAGTGGCCTGTTTAACTGGCTGGAGATCCAGAACTCAAACTTCGGCCTCATTTTAGTGCTCATGACAATCGTGGCCATCATTAACATGATGACAGCCCTGCTGATTCTTATACTGGAGCGGACTAACATGATCGGAACCCTGAAAGCACTCGGGCAAAGCAACTGGAGCATCCGGCAGATTTTTCTCTACTACGCAGGCTTTATCGTTATTGGCGGACTATTGCTCGGCAATAGCATCGGACTACTCCTTTGCTGGTTGCAAAAACGGTTTGGTTTTATTTCACTCGACGAGGAGAACTACTATCTCGCGATTGCACCGATTAAGGTAGAGTGGGGGACGCTACTGTTCTTAAACCTGGGCACTTTTGCGGTAACCCTGGTTTTCCTGACCGTACCGAGTTACCTAGTTACCAGAATTGACCCGGTCAAGGCCTTGCGCTTTAAGTAGGCTTTAGTACACTGTAATCTAAATTTCGTTGCATAATCTGCGGCGTGTTTTGACGCCTGACTGCGTTAGGAAAACACTTCCGTAGCTTCGGCTACGCAAGCGTTTTCCCGCCTTGTCATCCGCCAAAACTCACCAGCACCTTACGTCAACAAACTTAGATTACAGTATACTGGCCGACAGCATTACTTTTTCTTCCCCTCCTTTAGCTCGAAGCTGAAGCCTTCTTGTTCCAGTTCACGGTATCGCTCTTCGTCAAAGCCGTAGAGCTTTGCTGGTCGGTGGGGTACGCCCTCCTGGAATTTGTTGAGGTCGCGAAGTAAACCCATGGAGAGAATCTTCTTGCGGAAATTGCGCTTCTCAAGCTCCGTCTCCCAGATGGCTTCGTAGAGGTGTTGCAATTCGGTGAGCGTGAAGGCCGGTGGTAGTAGCTCAAAACCTACGGGACGGGTACGCACATTGCGTTTCAACTTTTCCAGGGCTGTGTGCAAAATCAGTTCATGGTCGAAGGCCAGGGTGGTAATGTCTTCTACGGGGTGCCAGGTAATATCCTGGGCAACGCCAGCAGCTCGGGGCGAGAAGTCGGCAATTTTGATCAGGCTGTAGTAGGCTACAGTGATGACCCGGCCGAAATCATGACGGCCTGGTGTTCCGAAAGAGCGGACTTGTTCGAGGTAAACCTCCTTTAGCCCGGTGACTTCATATAAGACGCGCTTGGCCGCGGCGTCAAGGTCTTCGTCTTCCCGGACGAAGTAACCGGGCAGGGCCCAGTAATTATCGAAAGGGTCCTCATTACGACGAATGAGTAAGACCTTGAGCTTGCCATCGTCAAAGCCAAAAATGACATTGTCGACGGTGAAAGCGGAGCGAAAGAAGTTGTTGAAATTAGCCTTTGCTTGCAAAAGGAGCGTTTTGATCGATGGTCGGGCAAAGATAGTAAGGTAGCGCTTAGAAAAAGGTGCCCATAGGAAAGTACGCTTTTGTTAATTAACTGAAGGCACATGTCCTACATTTTTATTGATTCAGGTAGTAAGGTCTATCGACGAATTTTCTCCGTTCATCCAAGATTATGCTGCGAGATGTCGCCCGCACCTTATGTTTACGGTAGTTTTAAACCAAGAGGTTTGTCTGCCGATTACCGAAAGGCTGACCCAAAAGCTATTTATGATGAAACAGATTACATCCCTACTGACTCTATTATTCATTTTCAGCGGTAGCCTGATCGCTCAGAATGTACCATCGCCCCGCGAGATTGGTGATGCCTACATTGAGAACACCGGTGGGAAAGATGCCTGGCTGGCCATCAAGGCCATGAGTATCAGCGGATCTGCTGCCATGCAGGGAATGAAGTTCCCGATGGAGATGACTACGGCAGCCGGAGATAAGCAGTACCTGAAAATTAACGTGCAGGGGCAGCGGATCGTCCAGGCATACGACGGAGAAACAGCCTGGCAAATTATGCCTTTCGCGGGCATTACCGAGCCAACACCGATGAGTAAAGATGAAGCCGCACAGATGGAGGATACCAAGTTCTTATCAGAGTTCATCAATACCGAAGCAAGAGGCTTTACCCTCCAATCAGTTGAAGGGAAGGAAGTAGAAGGCACACCAACCTATGGCGTACGGGTGACGCACCAGGACGGTTATGACGTAACCTACTACTTCGATCAGGAATACATGATTCCAATCTTGACCACAGTCCCCGTTAAGTCGGGCCCCCAGAAAGGTGCCATGATGGAAACTTACCTGAGCGATTACGCCGAAGTGGAAAATATTGTAATGCCCATGTACCTGGAAGTGAAAGTGAACGGGACTCTAGTACAGGCAATAACCATTAGCAATGTTAGTGTGAACCCTGAGATTGACAGCGGTATGTTTTCTCTGCCTAAGAAACAGTAAATTATCTGGAGGTTTGCACGCTGTTTCGCGGTATTGTTCTTTCAGGTAGATTCTCCTGGAGATGACCATGGCCCGAACCTTACAAAATATTACAAGCTAATGCAGGGCGCGGTCGCAGGTGCATGGTGTAACAGGAAGTAGCAGAATGAGGTCGATTACGTCGACCGCCATGGCTACGTTTTCTTTCACTTTGCACCCGCGGCTGCGCCCGCTTTATGTAAGCGCTTGTTTGCGATGTAGCCAATGCGCAGGCAAACGCTTAGCAAATCCACCCACTAATGAAAAATACTTTTACCCTGCTCTTGCTGGTGCTGGGCACTTGCCTGAATGCCCAGGATTTCAAAACTACTACGGCTTTATTCGGTGATCTACGCGCCCGCCAAATTGGCCCGGCCGTGATGTCTGGCCGCATCAGCTGTATCGAGGTAAACCCCGAAGACCCGACTACTATCTTCATTGGTGCCGCCGGTGGCGGCGTTTGGCGGACCACCTCCGCCGGCGGCTCCGTCCAACCTGTTTTTGATGACCACCCACAGAGCATTGGCGCTATCGCCATCGCTCCCTCCAACACCCAGACGGTCTACGTCGGGACGGGGGAGCCCTGGCCGCGCAACAGCGTCAGTGTGGGTAAAGGCATTTATAAATCGACGGATAACGGACAGCAATGGAAGCCTGTCGGGCTCGAAAATACCGAACGGATTGCAGACATTGCGGTACACCCTGAGGATGAGAATATCCTCTACGTAGCCGCCATGGGCCACCTCTGGGACAGCAACGAGGAGCGCGGTGTTTTTAAGTCAACGGATGGGGGAGCAACCTGGGAGAAGGTCCTCTACCTGGACGCCGATGCCGGTGCCGCCAATCTGGAGATGGACCCCAATAACCCGGAAGTACTCTACGCCGCCATGTGGAGCCACCGCCGATTGCCCTGGACCTTTGACTCTGGCTTCAAAGGGAACTCCGGCCTCTACAAAACCACCGATGGTGGTAAGAACTGGACCAAGCTTTCCGAAGGCTTACCCAACGAAAAGCTAGGCCGCATCGGAATCGCTATTGCACCGACAAACAGCAAGGTTGTTTATGCCAGCGTAGAAACCGGTACTGAAGCCACCAAAGGCATGTACCGAAGTGAGGACGGCGGTATGACCTGGAGTAAAACCGGGAACAACCAAAATACCAGCATTCGCCCATTTTATTTCAGCGAACTGGTGGTTGACCCCAATGACGCAGACATTGTTGCAAAATGCGGTCTGAATGGCATCATCAGCGATGATGCAGGAGCGCGCTGGCGGACTTTTGATCAAGCGGTACACTCCGATTTTCATGACATCTGGATCGACCCCAGCAATAGTAAACACATTCTGGTAGCAACTGACGGCGGTGTCTACGAAAGTTTGGACCGGGGGTATTCCTTCAAAATGTGGATGAACCTGCCGGTGAGCCAGTTTTACCACGTGAGCGTAGATAATGCTACGCCGTACCGCGTATATGGGGGACTGCAGGATAATGGCTCCTGGTTTGCGCCGAATACGAGTTCCGGAGGGGTGACGAACTCCGACTGGAAGAAGACCTTTGGCGGTGACGGTTTCTATAGTTTCCGCCATCCAACGCTGGACCATATAGTTTTCAGCGAATACCAGGGAGGACGTTTAGTCCGCTACGATGAGCGGAATGGCCAGGCCAAGTCTATTGCTCCCTACGCCGGTGCTGACGAGGAGCCGCTTCGATTCAACTGGAACGCCCCGGTACACCTCAGCCAGGACGGCGAGCGGCTATACTTTGCCGCTCAGTACCTGTACCGATCCTCGAATAACGGAGATAGTTGGGAACGGATCAGCGCCGACCTTACTACCAATGATAAGGAGAAGCAAAAACAGCAGTTGTCAGGCGGCCTGAGTATCGACAATTCAACGGCAGAAAACCACACCACCATTTATGCTGTGGCGGAGAGCCCGCTCGATAAAAACGTGATTTGGGTCGGGACCGATGACGGCAATTTACAGCTGACAACCGACGGTGGAAAGCAATGGGTGAAACTGAATGACAACCTCCCGAACCTGCCCGCAAATACCTGGGTAACCTTCATTGAGCCGAGCCCCCACGACGTCAATACCGCCTTCGTGGCCTTTGATGGCCACCGGACGGGAGACATGACTACTTATCTCTATCGCACCACCGACGGCGGGAAGCAATGGGAGGAGATCACCGATGATAATGTAGCTGGCTACGCCTTAAGCGTAAGACAAGACTTGGTTAACCCCAATTTACTCTTCCTGGGTACTGAGTTTGGCCTGTACATCAGCCTTGATGGAGGCGCCAGTTGGGCACCCTTCCGCAACAACCTGCCAATGGTTGGCATCCGGGATATGGTCATACAGCCCAGGGAGGCTGATTTGGTGATGGGGACGCACGGACGGGGAATCATTGTTTTGGATGACCTCGAGGCACTCCGCCAGATCACGCCTGACGTTGCCAAAGAGAAATTTATTTTCCTTGAATTTCCTCCCGCAGAACTTGGTGGCGGTACGGGCATTGGCATGGGGGACTTTTCCGGAAGCGGAACTTTTGTCGGGCCAAATAAGGCGCGTGCTGCGCGGATTATGTACTACAACCAGCGCCGGCACATGTTTGGGAGGATGTTCGTAGAAATCTGGAAGGATGGTGAATTGCTCCGGACCCTGCCGGCAGGAAAAGGAGCAGGAATTAATGTGGTCAGCCTGCCAACGACCATCGAGAAGCCGAAGGCCGCGCCAAGTAATAACCGTACGGCGCTCTTTGGAACTTTATCCGGTCCTAGCTTGCCCATCGGTAGCTACCAGGTGAAACTTGTGAAGGGTAAAAAGACCTACGAAACGACATTGGAATTAGGCGTTGCTGAAAACGACATTTACGGCGAGGAACAACGCACCGCCCAACGGGAGCTGCTCATGCAGGTCTATGACGATACCGAAAGCCTGGCTTGGGTTTACGAAGTGTTGGGCCAGATAGAAGCGCGCGCAGGAGCTCTGCAGCCCAAAAAGAAGAAGGTGCAAGTGATGGCTTCGGCTTTACAGGAAAAGGCCGGACGGCTCAAGTCCAGCCTGGTTTTCCTGGGAGGTGACTTCTACGTAAACGAAGAATCCCGCTTACGGGAGGAAATGGGAAATCTGTATTTTGATATCAGCACTTTCCCCGGGCAGCCTTCGGAGAGTCAGGTGAAAGAAGCTGCACGCATCCATGCGCAGCTGGTGGAAGAAATGGTAAAATTTAACCAGATCCTTTCAGAAGACGTTGCCGCCCTTAACGCAAAACTGGATGATGAGGAAAAGATCTCGTGGGTAGAGAAAGCAGCCTTCCTGGCTGCCGAGGCAACAGGGTCAGATGCAGGTACTCAGCAGCAGCGCTGGAAGTCAAATACCATGTGGCTCCAGTCTCTTGCCAACCCCATTGGAGAATACTGGCTGCAGACCCTGCAAAGATGATATCAGCGAAACTGTTTCCTTACACAACTTGCGGTGCAGGATAATTGCTGTGTTTATTACGGAAATGGGAGTGGTGCCATCTGGCATTACTCCCTTTCTGTTATGAGGAGTACCGAACTACTGCCCAGTTCCGTATTGTTACCTTACCGTTCACCAATACTATTGCTATGAAACAAAGTCAGGACTTAGCCCCTTCTTTTGCCGAATCTGTTCCCCAGTTGCAGTGGGTAGACCGAGCAAGTGACTTGCTCGATACCAAGTTCCGGATTCCCGGTACGGATGTCCGATTCGGAGTAGATTTTTTACTTGGCCTGATTCCTGGCGCCGGAGATATGATTTCCTATGGTTTCTCCAGTATTCTGGTCATAACCATGGCACGCCACGGTGCCAGCCCGATGCTGGCACTGAAAATGCTATTCAATATTGCTTTAGATGCAGCGGTGGGCTCCGTTCCCATTTTGGGAAATATTTTTGACTTGTTTTATAAGGCCAATTACCGGAATGTGGAGCTAATGAAGGAGTTTTATGCGGAGGGGGAACACTCCGGTAGTGTTTGGCCGGTGGTGCTGGGGGTGGTTGTTGGCCTCATCGCTATCCTGGTCTTAGTTGTTTGGGCTGTTTTTGCCCTCCTCAATAGCATTATCTCCCTGATTGGAGGATAACTTAATCTATTTCCGTAATCTCCGTTTTTTACATTTTCAGACGCACCCTTTATGGTAAATTTTACTCACGACCTTATTGTGATCGGCGCCGGCGCCGGTGGCCTTGGCTGCGCAGGTTTTGGGGCCTCAATTGGCCTAAAAGCTGCCCTGATTGATAAGGAGGCTTTCAATTTCGGAGGAGACTGCCTCAATTATGGTTGTATCCCCAGTAAGGCCCTGCTCCACGTTGCCAGCATGTTTGCCGCAGGCAAAGCGGCGACCGACTTTGGCCTCTCTACCAGTGGCAAAGCTGACTGGAATAAGGTAATGGAGTACGTGCACCGCCAACAGGACGTCATCCGTGCTCACGAGACCCCAGAGCATTTTCGAGAAGAGTTCGGTACGGACTCTATCGTCGGCACAGCCCGACTGACAGGTAAACGCACTGTTCTGGTGAACGGAAAAACCCTCTCCGCCCCGCGTATTATTCTGGCAACGGGGTCCATACCGCGTAAGCTAGCAGTGCCCGGCGTCGAAGCGGTAAAACAGTGGGATAATGAATCGGTATTCTGGGAACTGGACGAATTGCCTGATCATCTGTTGCTAGTTGGTGGTGGCCCCATCAGCTGTGAACTGGCGCAGGCTTTTGTGCGTCTGGGCAGCAAGGTAACCTTGCTGGTTAGAAACGACCGTTTGCTGGAAGGTGATCCTCCGAAAATGGGAGAGATCATCGCTGCTCGACTGCGGAAAGAAGGCGTAACTATTCACTTTCATACGGAGGTTGCTGCCTTTACGGACGAGCGCACAGCTCGCCTCAAACCCTCCGGGCAAACGGGTGCTGAAAGCCCTCCGGAAACCCTCACTTTTTCCCACCTGTTAGTAGCCATTGGCCGGACTGTCCGCACCGATGGGCTGGGGTTGGAAGCAGCAGGAGTCACGGTGAAGGAGGGTAAGATCGTTACTGATAACCGCTACCGAACCACTAACCCCTACATCTACGCCATCGGCGATGCTTTTGGACAAGAGCAATTCAGCCACGGCGCTGAATTCCACAATACCCAGTTGTGGAACAACTTCCTGAGCCCGCTAAAGCAGCAGCATAACCTGGATAAGTTTTCCTGGGTAACCTTTACTGATCCGGAGATAGCGAGTTTTGGAATGACACCTGCACGATTGCGGGAAAAGGGGATTGACTTTGAAACCAGAGAGATTCCGTTCATCAAAGACGATCGTGCTGTAGCGGCCGATTACCGCGATGGTCATCTGACGGTGTACTTGTCCAAAGGTTGGCTTGGTGGAGGTAAATTACTCGGCGGCTGTATGGCCGCCCCGGCTGCGGGTGAGATGATCCAGGAGCTGCACTTACTGCAGCATCGCGGGATGAAGTTCTCCGCCTTGACCAATAAGATTTATGCCTACCCCGTAGGCAGTCGGGTGAACCAGCTCGGCGCCCGCCAGGGCGCCACGGAACTACTCACTAAAGGCCCATTGCCGAAGGTGCTGCGCTGGCTTTACCGGACTTTTAACCGGTAGGAGAGGTAGTACCTGTGACCACGGAACCTGAAACCTTACATGGCACCTGCGTGTGCGCCCCCTGCAACCCCTGCAACAATTACAATATCTTCTCTGCTTCGCTCCCGGATTGCGCTTCGGCTTCGCCTGCTCTCCATCCGGGGATAAGGGAGGTTTGATCCCTCCGGGATCATCAGTTGAGGGGTTTGTGGGTAATGCCTGCAACAATTGCAACAACTACACCCTTGCAACTACTGTGCAACCACTACACCCCTCCTAATCCAGTTTCAAACACTCCAAAAACGCCTTCTGCGGAACCTCTACCTTACCGAACTGGCGCATTTTTCGCTTACCGGCTTTTTGCTTCTCCAGCAGCTTCCGCTTACGGGTGATATCACCGCCGTAACACTTGGCCGTTACGTCCTTACGCATTGCCGAGAGTGTTTCGCGAGCGATGACTTTGGCGCCAATGGCTGCCTGGATCGCAATCATGAATTGCTGGCGGGGGAGTAGCTCGCGGAGCTTTTTACACATGCCCCGGCCGACGTAGGCGGCCTTGGAGCGGTGCACGAGGGCTGAAAGAGCATCAACGTTTTCACCGTTGAGCTTGATGTCCATCCGGACGAGGTCCGTCTCCTGGTAATCTTTCGGCTGGTAGTCAAAGCTGGCGTAACCGCGGCTGATTGATTTGAGTCGATCGTAAAAATCGAAGACAATTTCGGCCAGTGGCAGTTCGAAGTGCAACTCAACGCGCTGAGGGCTGAGGTAAGTTTGCTTGGTCATGTGGCCCCGCTTCTCGATACACAGGTTCATCACCGCGCCGATGTAATCGGTGGTCGTGATAATCTGAGCAAAGATGATGGGCTCCTCTACCATCGAGCGGTTGTTCTGCTCGGGCAGTTCGGCGGGGTTGCGGATTTCGGTGACGTTGCCTTTCGTGTCGGTAACCCGGTAGGTTACGTTGGGAACGGTCGTGATCACGTCCATACCGAATTCACGGAACAGGCGCTCCTGGATAATTTCCAGGTGGAGCATCCCCAAGAAGCCACAACGGAAACCGTAGCCAAGGGCAGCAGAAGTTTCGGGCTCAAAGACAAGGCTGGCATCGTTAAGCTGGAGCTTCTCCAGGCTGTCACGCAGTGGCTCGAAGTCATCGTTGTCCAGCGGGAAGATACCCGCAAATACCATCGGTTTCACTTCTTCGAAACCGGACAGCATTTCAGCCGGGTTATCCTTAAGGGTGACGGTGTCACCTACCTTGATCTCGGCACTGTTCTTTACGCCGGTGATGATGTAGCCTACGTCTCCGCAGCCAATCTTTTTGGTGGGGCGTTGCGTGATCTCCATGGCACCAACCTCGTTGGCCTGGTATTCTGCGCCGGTAGCGATAAACTTAATTTGCTCCAGGCTTTTCAGTTCGCCGTTCATCACCCGTACGTAAGCGATAACACCACGGAAGGGGTTAAAGACTGAGTCGAAAATCAAGGCCTGAAGCGGAGCTTTCGGATCACCTTCGGGAGCGGGAACGCGATCAACAACCGCAGCCATGATCTCCGGGACACCGATACCGGTTTTACCGGATGCTTCGATGATGTCTTCGCGATCACAACCCGTAAGTTCTATCATTTGGTCCGCCATCTCTTCGATGCGGGCCGTCTCCATATCAACTTTGTTGAGTACGGGAATGATCTCCAGGTCATGCTCCAGCGCCAAAAAGAGGTTCGAAATGGTTTGCGCCTGAATACCCTGAGTTGCGTCAACGAGCAGTAGCGCCCCTTCACAGGCGGCAATTGAACGGGATACCTCGTAGCTGAAATCCACGTGTCCGGGAGTGTCGATCATGTTGAAGACATACTCCTGTCCATCAGTGTGCGTGTAGTGCATCTGCACGGCATGGCTCTTGATGGTAATACCACGTTCACGCTCGAGGTCCATGTCGTCAAGCTGCTGGTCCATCTTTTCCCGCTCACTTACCGACTGGGTAAAGTCAAGCAGACGGTCGGAGAGGGTACTCTTACCGTGGTCAATATGGGCGATAACACAAAAATTGCGGATATGCTTCATGGGGCGTCGAAATTGGGCGCAAAGGTACGATTTTTTCTATCGCGGGGTGGCGCTCCAAAAATAACACTGTGGTTGGCAAAGTGTTGTCTACAGAGCATGTTGTTTAGATTTTGTCTAATCAGTGGTTGCTGTTTTGCTACTCACCTTAGGGAGAAACTGGTATTTCGAATTCTATCTGATCCATAGAAGGGTGGCCACGTTGTCTTGTTTTGTAAGCAGAGCGTACAGGTCTTACAGTGGGCGCGGCCGCGGGTGCAATGAAGGGGACAAGCTAGAAAACCCAGCTAATCCCGACCCCGTTGGCGGTGGCCCCGAGTTGAAGTGGGAGTGCGCCGTCCTTGCCAGCAGCGATGAAGTAGTTGGCCAGGTCGAAGACCATCAGGAAGGCGCCTTGTAGCATAATGCTCTTGCCAAAGCCTTCCAGTTGATCACTGTTCACGTCGGGCCTGCGGGCCCGCTCCGTGAGGTATAAGCCGCCCATGATGTAACCAACGTCGAGGCCGGCGTTGAATAAGAGAACCTTCTGAAAGTTTTGCTGCTTAGCGAGACTTGTGGCAAGGTCCCAGTCTGCCGGGTCAGACTGTAAGGCACTGTAAAGACCAAAGCCGGCGATGCCTAGGTTCACCGTGTTCCAGAGTGCATTCATGGTATGAAACTCCCGGGTGACACCGGTGGAGGAGCCGCGCAGCGCGAGGCCTGCGCCGATGTTGACTACTGCCCATCCTCCCAGGGTGAGCATTGCCGTACGCTGGTGATTGATGCTTTGCTGGTTAAATTCAAGGAGACTAGGGGAGAGCTCCTGAGCATCAATACACACGGTAGTCAGAAATAGGAGGCAGGTAATAGTGACGAGACGGTTTAACATGCTCTGGTAATACTGGTTGCCTGAAATGGTTGCGGGTTTCAGTGAAAACAGTAGGTGTTTATACCCGTTTTGCCGCGGTTTTCACTTGTTCGGGTCATTGTTGTAGTGAGTTTAAGCCCTACTTGGCTACTTTCCCTTAACACCACTTGATCTATGGAAAATATTGACTTCCCTATTCCTTTCCGGAACATAGCCCTGTCTTTGTCAGGAGGCGGTTACCGGGCCACTACTTTTCACCTCGGAGCAATCTCTTTGCTTAATGCCCTGGAGTTTGGCCCACAAACACTTTTGCAGCGGGTAAGTATCCTGTCGACAATATCCGGAGGTACTCTAACCGGAGTTATGTATGCGCTCAAACTCGCGCAGGGGAAAGGCTACCAGGGGTGCTTTGACAAGATTTATGTGCTCCTCGAGGAGGACCGGTTGGTAGAGCAAGCGCTGCACAAACTCAATAACCCGAAGAATTGGACCAATCCGCATAAATCCCGTGACGTGATCAATGCCTTTTCGGAGGTTTATAACGAACACTTTTACGATCAGGCAACTTTCGCCGAGCTATATGATAATGAAACGGGACACCTGAACGACATCATCTTTGGTGCTTCGGAGTTCACAACCGGTATTCAATTCCGGTTTCAGCGCGGACTGGAAGATGAGTTATTTGGCAATGGCAACCTGAGCTTGCCGCGGTCAGCCTCCCGGGAGATCCGTCTGGCAGACGCTGCAGCTTCTTCGAGCTGCTTCCCCGGCGGGTTCGAACCAATGGTGATGCCAAAGGATTACGGAAACGGCCCCGGAAGTGCGGTTGATGAGGCTTGGTCAGGAGACGAGCATGAGCCCATCACGGCAATTATGGACGGGGGAGTATTGGATAACCAGGGGATCGAAGGTGTCAAACTGGCTGAAAGGCGGCACCGGAGAAACGGCTTGCCTATGGTGGGCACCTTCCTGATCTCTGATGTGTCCGGAGAGAACATGTCCCCGCTGGAGGTCCCGGAGCTACAACACAGTAACTGGGGTGACTTCTTTACCCTGCGGTCAGTAAACTTTTTGGCCATGGGGGCGCTGGCTGCGCTTGTTGCCCTTTTCATTCTCTGGGATGATATTCCGAACTGGGGGACCATATTGATTTCCTGCCTGGGTACGCTGATCGGGCTCTGGTTTACGACGTTTATCGTGGTGCGGGGGATTTTGGTCAGGGAGATCAGGGCAACTTTTGCCGGGAAACAATTACCGGAAATCCTGCAGGATTTTCGGGTGTTGCTGCGGACCCCTATTTACATTCTCCTCTACCTCGTAAAGTTCCGTGCGCTCTCCGTGCTGAAGATGGTAATGGACGTTTTTCTCCGTCGGATTCGGGCACTTCAACTGACAGCCTTATACAGCAACCCTAAATGGAACGGTAGAATAAAAGCCAACAACATCTACACCCTGCAGGGAAGACATACGGATGAGATTGGCTTCAAACTAAAGCGAGTGATCCAGGCTGCGAATACAATGCCCACAACGCTGTGGTTTAGCCAGGCTGAGAAGAAAAACCATATGCTGGACGACCTGATTGCTGCTGGTCAGGCAACACTGTGTCAGAACCTGATCTATTACATTGAAAAATTACCAGGCAAAAAATTCAATGGGGAAGATATCTGGGAGAACACTCCTGAGGAGGAAAAAAGGAAAATTGAAGCGCTGAAGCAGCAACTGGAAGGCTACTGGGAGGACTTTAAAAAGGATCCGTACTGGTTGCTCAACCGTGATAAACAGCGCGGTAGCCTGAAAAGCTAACGGTCTAAGCTGTACGTACTGTTGCAATACTTTCTGCTGGGAAATAGCGGCTGAATAGCTGCACTTGGTTTGATTTTTTAGATGCTTTCGAACATAACAGGCTGGTGGTCTGCTATATAGATAAGCGGCGGATAATTCGCCACACTTTTTAGAGTGTATTTTTAAATCAAACTTATTTTTATAATGAAAAAGTTTTTAATGAGCCTTGCCCTGGCAGCGGCAGTAAGTATTCCATCTTATTCACAAGTAGTTACACCTTCCATGCTTCCAGTAGCCAACCGTGGCGCTGAAATCAGTGAAGAAGAAGGTTACGAACGGATGCTGAAGAATCAGTATAAAATTGAATTGCGGGCACTCGCCGGTAACGCAATGAATTTGTCCAGTGAAGAAATGGAAGATTTTACGCCCATCTTCATGGACTATATGAAGTACAAAAATAGCCTGGTAGAACGCCGCAGCGACCTGGTAGAAGACTACAAAGAGGAGATGCGCGAAGATGATACGCCCAAGGATGAGGCGGAGGAAACCGGTGATTTTATCGAGAATTATCTGGAGGTAGACATTGCAGACCTTGAACTTCAAAAGGATTACTTCGATAAGTTCGAAGATAAGATTGGATACGAAAAAGCGCTCCGCTTTTTTGAGTTGGAAAAGATGTTTCAGGACCGTGTGAACCGCACCGTAATTATGCGTGAGCTTCCTGATCTTTACATGCTGGAAGCAATTCCGGTATACTCATACAGCTATGAGGTTGATGATTTCCGGAATTGGAAAAAAATCAACATTGACGGTATCGTAACCATTAGCCACGATTTTACGTCAGAAGGACTCGAGAAGTTGCTGAATGCTGCTGAGATGATGACCAAAGCAGAGAGTATCTCCGTAGATAACTTCAGTGAGCGTAAGCAAATGGTTATGAAGAAAGCAGACCAGCTCCAGAAAGACTGGCGAAGCCTCAAACACGCTGACTATGCACGGGAAGCCTTTGTGGCAACTGCAGACCTGTTAAACGATATTGCACAGGACAGCCGGTTCATCGTCCGTACCGAATGGTTTGACAACCTTGACCGCCACGCCCGCAATATTGAGCCAAGCAAGAAGCTTACTGATCAGGCCGTAACTGTTCGGATGTTTTTTGATACGGCGGAGAAAATTGTAAATGACCTGGTAGACCAGGCCAACGCCGTGAATAAATAGTAATCTTATGCCCTTGATCGGGTTAAATAACAGATAACTGACCAATCCCTCGTTTCGTTACGAAACGGGGGATTAGTGTTTTGGAACAATCCTTACCTTCACACTTTCTCGCATATTCTGCGGCCCTCCCAAATAACCTCTGTTTTGCGTCTGCCCTTCCTTGCTTTCCTCCTTTTGCTTTGCACCTGCGTCCGCGCCCAGGAAGATCTATATTCCCTTGATCACATCGTGGAAGTAGCGCTGGAAATGCATGACCCTAACTGGAAAAAGAAACTCAACTCCTGGAAAAAACAAAACCTAAGTAAGCGGATATTGGCAACACTGAAGGTGGACGGAGTTACTTATGACAGTGTTGGCGTAAGGCTTAAGGGGAACAGCTCCTATTTCTCACCGGCTCGGGCAGAGAAGAAGAAGTTACCCTTCAACATTAAAGTCTCCTATACAGACAAAGACCAGATGGTGGAGGGGAAATACCGGACATTGAAACTGAGTAATGTATTCCGTGATCCAAGTTTTGTTCGGGAGGCCCTGAGTTACCAGATTGCCCGCGACTACGTCGCGGCACCGCATTGCAACTTTGCCCGCCTGACGGTAGATGGTGATTACTTCGGACTGTACAATCTTACGGAATCGGTAGATGAGCACTTTTGGGAAACGGCTTTCGATTCGCCCGAAGGCCTGCTGGTGAAATGTGATCCGGAAAGTAAGGACGACCCACCAAGTACCTGTCCCCCTGGATTTGGTGCGAACCTGGCCTACCTGGGGCAGGACTCTGCCTGCTATGCTGCTCGTTACGAGCTAAAGAAGACGAAGACCGGATGGGACGAGTTAATTGCTCTTACCGAAGTCGTTAGCGATGAGACTGCTGATCTAAGTTCCGTCATGAACATTGACGAAACACTATGGATGCTGGCCTTCAACAATGCGCTTTCTAACCTGGATAGTTACCTGGGAGCGTTTTGCCACAACTACTACTTATTCAAGGATGAATCCGGGATCTGGCGACCCGTTATCTGGGACCTTAACCTCAGTATGGGGGGATTTCGGATCATGGACCGCAAGAAAGTGCTGACGGATGCGCAGCTGTTGTCGCTTAGCCCCTTCACCCACTTTTCTACGCCAAACCCCGACCGCCCGCTTATCACCCGTCTGCTGAGCCAGCCCCTTTACCGTAAGATGTACGTTGCGCATTTGCGAACCATCTACCAGGAACAGTTTGCCAGTGGCTTGTATGCAGAGCGGGCAAATGCGATCCGGGAAGTCATTACTCCCGTGGTCATTCAGGAACCCAACCCGCTGTACCCAACGGAGACTTATACTCAGAATTACCACGGAACGGTAGATGTTTCCGGCGGTAAAGTTGTGGGTATTGAGGAGTTTTTCAACAAGCGGGGAGCTTATCTCGCTAAACATCCGCTCTTTCAGGAAACACCTCCGGAAATAACTGACCATGTAGCAACGGTAAATGAAGACACGGTTATTGTTTCTGTATCCCTAGCAGCAGGAGCGAGTACTAAAGGTGTTTGGGTGGCCCACCGCGGCGCTGCCGCGGGCGGATTCAAATACACCCGCCTGGAAGCTGAAGCTGATAGCAACTACGTAGTGTCGCTTCCTGCCGGAGAAATTGACCATTACTACCTGATTGCTGAAGGCAATATCAGCGCGACAGTGCTCCCCGAGCGTTCTGCGAGAGAATGGTTCGTCGTGGAGAAGAAATAGTACCCCAAAGCTTACCCTCACTCAAGGTAATCCGCAAAATTAATCTGATGCAAGAACTTCCCGATCACGTACTCTGGCTTATCGACGGCGATAACAGTCGTTATGTTCATCGGTACGAGTTCAAGCCTTTTGCGCTGGAAGATGTGGCCACCTTTTATGATTTTGACCCCGCCGGAATGCTCGACTATGATACTGCGGTTACCGTCAGGGTAACCGAAGACCCGCTACTGGGTCTGGTGGGACGGCTCGTGTAACGAACTTTTATTTTGGCTGACCATTCGCTTTGTATTCCTCCTTTCCGGCAACCCCTTTACCAATGATCGCAACCTTTCGTTCTCACTACCAGACCATCGCACCGAATATTTTGCGGTCGGTACCCATCGATTACCGTAGAGAACGTATTGACACGCCTGACGGAGATTTTCTGGACCTTGACTGGCTGGATCACCCCTCCAGCCGTAAGCTCGTGATTCTTTCACATGGCCTTGAAGGCGATAGCCGAAGGGTCTACGTAGCGAGTGCTGCCCAGTACTTTTACCGTCACGGCTGGCACGCTCTGGCCTGGAATTGCCGGAGTTGCTCCGGCGAGATGAACCGGACACCCCGGTTGTATAGCCACGGACAAACGGAGGACCTGGAACTGGTCGTCAACCACGCGCTGGCTACCGGGAGGTACGACCGAGTAGTGATGGTCGGTTACAGTATGGGCGGGAATCTGACCCTGAAGTACCTCGGTACCATGGGCAGGAACCGTCCTGAGCAAGTGACGCACGGTGTCGCTTTTTCGGCGCCCACTTTTATTGAGCACAGTGCAGATAGCCTCGATCGGCCGGATAACTTCATTTACCGTCTGAAGTTCAAGCGCGCCATCACGGCCAAGCTGCGGGTGAAAGAGGCGCAGTTTCCCGGCAGGTTTGATTTTTCTCTCCTCAAGGAAGTACGCCGTTGGCGGGACTACGATGAACTCTTCTCGCGCCGCCTGGAGGGCTTTCCTGACCTGGAAGCTTATTACCACTATCTGTCTTCGGCAAATTTTGTTGGCGAGACCACCGCACCCGTCCTGATCGTTAATGCCAGCAACGACCCTATCGTTCCGTACGCCTGCTCTCCGCATGACCTGGCTGCGCGGCATGAACTGATTACGCTGGAGCAACCCAACTGGGGCGGTCACGTTGGCTTTGCGCTACGCCGCAAACCCCACAACTGGATGGATGAGCGAGCACTTGCTTTCGTTGAGGGGTAGGGGAGAAAGCCTGCGGTCAACAAAATGCGCTAGCTTTACCCTGCGTTAGTCTTTAGTTGTCCCGGTGACTACGGGCATTTTTTTGGCTACCGTTTCTGTCATTTAGCTTCACCTGTGACGACCGAGGCAACTACACCAGATACACCACCATGTCCCTTAAAAAGTTAGGCGGAGAAACCCTGATCTATGGCTTGAGTAATATTCTCGGGCGGATGCTCAACTTCCTCTTGGTGGTGCCCTTCCTGACGGAAATCATGGAAGAGGAGTTTGGCATTGTAGGTGATTTGTTCTTCTGGACGGCTTTCCTGATTGCTTTTCTGGTGTTCAGGATGGATACTGCCGTATTCCGGTTTGCTAGCCGTAAGGAGAATGATGCCAGCAGAGTCTTCCGCGTTGCACAGGGGTTTGTCGCTACCGTCACCGCCATTGTGCTGGGCGGACTGGCGCTTGCGGCAAATCCGATTGCCAATTGGCTGGGGTATCCGGGCATGACCATTTATATCTATCTGGTGCTGGCTACTGTAGCTTTCGATGTGTTAAGTGCCGTGCCGCTGGCACGGCTTAGGCTACAACAACGTCCCTGGCGGTTCGTCGCCGCCAACCTTGGTAATGTTGCCGTTAACCTGATGCTCATCTTTGTGCTGCTCTATTTATGGCCCACGCATAAGGAGCTGTTTGGCCTGCAGTACGATCCTGACCAACAGGTTACCTATTATCTGTTTACCATTGCCATTGCTTCGGCCTTCCGCTACCTGTTTTTACTGGTTGAAGCAGGATACTCCAGCGCCCGATCTGCTGCCGTGCTTGACCAACCTACTGGAGGAATGGGACACGTTCCTTCCCTCAAGGCAATGGCCTGGTATAGTTTACCCCTGACCCTCGTGGCGGTGGCGGGTATTGTAAATGCTTTGGTGGGGCCTACCGTACTGCGTCAATTGTACGGTCCGGACCAGCTGCAAAATGATTTAATGGCCGGGCAGTTTAATGCAGCGCTGAAACTGGCGGTGTTCCTTAATCTTGCCATTACCGCCTACAATTACGCGGCTGAGCCCTTCTTCTTCCGGCAGGCAGGCAATGACCCTGCTAAAGCTGATAAAACCATTTATGCTGATGCACTACGGGCGTACGGTATGGTGGCGGCCCTGGCCTGTGCCGGGATCCTGATCTTCCTGCCCTGGCTGCAGTTTTTCATCAGAGGAGAAGCTTTGCGTGACGGACTCTACATTCTGCCGGTCCTCCTGGCGGCCAATGTTTGCTTCGGCCTTTACTCGAATCTCTCCGTAGCTTATAAGTTGACGGATAAGACATTTCTGGGAGGAGGCATTGCCTTGCTTGGGAGCATAGTCATCATTACGCTCAATCTGGTGTTTATGGACCGACTTGGCCTTTATGCTCCAGCACTCGGAATGCTGGCCTGTTATGGCCTGATGAGTATCCTGGCCTACGTGGTATCCCGCATGTATTTCCCGGTAGACTACCCCTTGGGGAGGCTGGCGCTTTTCACGATTCTTGCAGTAGGAGCAGTTTGGGTTGGCGATCGTTTCGGGGGCGCGGGCGCGGGTGCTATGATCGGCCGAGGAGCAGTGTTTTTTTTCCTGCTGGCCGCCATACTGTTTACGGAAAGGGGATGGATCAGACGCACCTTTATCGATTAGTACCGACTAAGCTCAGGGGAGAGGAAGCTATCCTAGGACTATATTTTGTTCGTATTTACAGCAATGGCTCCTTGTTTAAGGGCGAGAGTGCGTTGTTCTAAAGGCTCCTTATCTGGCTAATAAGAGGAAGATAGCCAGCCATAACTCACGGGTGCACCCTACTGTTTGCAGGCCTGGCAGAAGTTTTTTGTGATAACAAACATCTTACGTCACGATAGTGTCATAAGGGTTTGTTTTTTAGTTTGAAAGTAAAACTATCATAAGCGATAGTAGTTTTACTATCAAATTAACCGACATGCATCATCTACGTCAGCTTCTTCTGCTTCTTGTTGTGGTGTTTTGCGTGGGCGACATGCCCGCTCAAGTCGAGAAAATGCCCCTAATGCCCGCTTCCGGAATCACCAGCTACGGCAATTTTCCAGTAGCAGAACTAAACCGGGCCCACCGTCAGCAACTGACTGGTCAGTTCGAGAACGCGCTGCTTACCTACAATAGCGCACTGGCATACCAGCCCAACTGGATTCCCGCGCTTACCGCACGAGCCGTTCTTTACCAGCGCCTTGGTCGTGCCCTGGAGGCACAGCGTGACCGCCAGAGTGCTAATCGTATGGATCCATTGGCGACGTCATTCTTCATGGCCAAAGGCCATAATGCCCTGATGCCGTTTCTGGCGCTTTACCCTCAGGAGTGGTTCGTCGAGCAGTACGGATTTGGTATCGCGGTTGATCTGCCGGGTGAGACCAATTCGCCACAAGCCTATTTCACGGAGCAATATTTCGAAATAATGGCCGGCCCCGAAGCTGCCCCTGCAGTACAGGTGCTACGTAACAAGGTCAACCAGGAGATTATTGCTACCCAGCGTACGCTCAATGAGTTGCCTCGTGATTATAATAAAGGCGTTCGCAGAATGCTGGAAGGCAACCTTGCCATGTTGAACCAGGATTTTCCTGCAGCCATCAACCTGTATACAGATGCTGAACTAAAGCACGGATCGACCTGGCCTGAGTTGTACTACAATCGTGGCCTCGGTTATATCCTCCAGCTCAACTACATGAGTGGCTGTCAGGATCTGACTAAAGCCAGCAGGGCAGGTTTTCCTCCCGCAAAATCAATGTTATCTAGTCTTTGCAATTTCTGAGAAATGCACCTAAACCCTATTTGTTAACCCCAATTCTACCAAGTACCTAATTCTCTTATTTCTAGACCCTGTTTCCATTTCGCGCTTAAGACCCAAACACCTAAGCCCTATTTTTTCCTCCCTCAGCCCCAACCAATAACCCTAAAAAACCTTTGACATGCGTAACCTGATTTCTTGCTTCACCCTCCTCCTAGCCATCACGCTGGCATTTCCAAGCTGTACCGTTGTCCGTGAAGGACAAGTAGGGGTAAAGCAAACCCTCGGAAAGTATCGGGAAAAGCCCATTGATCAGGGTGTCGCATTTTTTAATCCTTTCATCACAAAGGTGCAGAAGGTCAGTACCCAAACTGAGAACATGGAGGTTGGGCTAAACCTACCCTCAAAGGAGGGGCTCAACATTCGTGCTGAGATCTCTATCCTCTATAGCCTTAACGGCAACCAGGCTCCCGACATTCTTCGGCAGCTGGGCACCAACTACGAACGTTCGGTAATTTTACCGGTTTTTCGCTCTGCAGTAGCAGACGTTTCTGCCAGGTATTTTGCTAAAGACATGCACACCGGCCAGCGGGCGGTAATTGAGGCCGCTATCATGGAACAGATGGCCACAAACCTTGAAGGGCGTGGCATCATTATCGAAACGGTTCTTGTAAAATCCATTCAGCTACCTGTGAACCTTGCCCGGGCAATCGAAGAAAAACTGGAAGCTGAGCAGCAGGCACTTCGCATGGAGTTTGTC
Organism: uncultured Lewinella sp.; assembly: GCA_964616365.1. Classification (GTDB taxonomy): domain Bacteria; phylum Bacteroidota; class Bacteroidia; order Chitinophagales; family Saprospiraceae; genus Neolewinella. The sequence goes on from CAZTTF010000153.1 coordinate 35,423, forward strand.
TTGCAGCAAACCCGCCAACAAGCAGAACAGCAGCGCATTGAAGCCGAAGGTACCCGCGATGCCCAGTTGATCATTGCCGAAGGCCTGACGGAAGAAATACTGCGCTTCAAATCAATTGAAGCTTTCCTTGAGCTGGCGAAGTCGCCCAACACTAAAGTGATTGTCACGGACAATGGCGGTGTACCAGTAATGATGACCGAAGAGGCCGGCGTTTCCTCCAGATCAGGAAGCCAGGCCAGAAAGAAAAAGTAAGATCTAGTATTTAGCCTACTAACAAATTAGAGTGAGCGTTTAGAGTAGTTTCTATTCCGGGGTCGCAATGCGGCCCCTTTTTTATTTCCCTAAGGATAAACGGAATAGGCTTAACCTTCGTTTTATCAATGAAGCGGTCGATATTTATCCGGGGCAGCCAAACCTCGGATGAGGTTGCTGACGATGAGTTTACACCTTTTTTTAACATCCATACGGAGACTTCCTCCCGCCACTTAGTTAAGTTACTTTTCATGAGCCTTACTTTACGCACGCTTTCTCTTCTCCTTCTCGTCTTTTTTGTCACTGCTTGTAGCACCAAGCTGTCCGAACGCAACCTACTGGTGATCGGAGATAGTAACGGGGAAAGGGAAGGCTGGGTCTATCAGCTTCAATCCATTCGCGGAGGAGGCCCCCTGGTAAATACCTCATTGAGCGGCAACACGATCGGCTTTAACTATGACGGTGACCGCAGTAAGAATACCCTCGAAAACCTGAACAGCTATCTGCGCAAAGGCTACGCTGAGATGGGAGGAATTGACGAGATTCTTATCTGCCTGGGTACCAATGATTGCAAAGCCCGATTTGCCGACGAGCACAAAAACATCAAAGAGCATCTGGCAAATTTGGTCGACCGAGCGGCTTCCTTTTTTGCAGACCGTGGACAAGCAGTGCCTCGCTTTGTCATCATTACCCCTCCCGCCATGGATGATACCGTATTGGAAGAATTTGCTGGCGGTGAATCCTGTATAACAACCCTTACCGAGAACATCCGTAGCTACGCCGCAGCGTCAGGTATCTGTGTCGTGGACCTGCAAAAGCAACCCGGCCGCCAATTGCTCGAATACAGCGAGGATGGCATCCATTTTAACGCTGTAGGCTACAAAGCTTGGGCGGAGGAGATTATTGACGCCTGCTACTAGGTTGATGTTTTTGTAGCCAATAATCGGCCTGAAGACCTGGGGTACTACTAGTATATTAGCCCTGATCGACGTTAGCAGAAGGCTAGCACGCTATATTGAGCCTGTCCTCACTTGCTTTCAATCCCGTGTTCTTTCGGCTCCGCCTCACTAATCACCATCGGGATCTCTTTACGGACGGCCCGCTGTTGTGCCTGACTGATCAAGTCGTAACCTATGCCGTATTTCTGCTGCGATAGGTCATTACAAAGTGAAGCATAACCGGCTTTGAGTGCATCGTAAACAGCGAGGTAACTGCTGTAGCTTGTTCCGCGGTCATGGGTGAGACTAACGATCGCCTGCGTAGGATTTCTGTGCGGAGAAATGATATGGTTCCGAAGCATCTCGGGAATGGCCGCCACCGTAGCACGGTGGTCTTCTACCATCAACTCATCGTTGGCATTTACCATAACGGTAAGGACGTTATTGTCATTGACTTGCTGCTCAATAGGCGTTTCGTCCCACTGAGGTAAACGGACCAGTACTCCCTGATCTTCCTGAATGGTTGTAGTGACCAGAAAGAAAATCAGCAGGAGAAAGGCGATGTCGGCCATAGAGCCGGCGTTCACGGCGGGGGAGCCCCGACGCGTCTTTTTAGAAGACATAGTATTGTTTTTGGTGGCTGTAAGTCTTTTCCCTTACTACCGTACAAATTCGTGAGGTATCCAGTGGGGGTGCACATTAGATGGGCGCAAACCAAATTGTCGCTTAGGGACGGTCATCGGATGTGTCTCTGCTCATCCGATGTCTCGGACCGCGCCATTTTGGCTATTTGATATACACCGATAATCAGATCAGCTCTCAGCGTTTCCGCCTTGCGTCCTATCTTAAAGGCTATGATCCGTATATCCTTCCTCACCCTGCTTTCAGTAACGCTTTTTTGCACCTGCGGCCCCGCCCCCGAACCGGATGCGCCACCGTCGGCGAGCTTGGAGAGCGACTGGCAACCCATGTTCAACGGTACGGACCTCGATGGCTGGAAAATCAAGTTTGCCAACCAACCTTTGGGGGATAACTACCTGAACACCTTTGTCTGGGAAGATGACATGTTGCGCATCAAATATGATGCGTACACCAACTTTGACGATGCCTATGCGCACATGTACTATATGGTGCCTCATACGTACTATAAAATGCGGTTCGACTATCGTTTTACGGGGGAGCAGGTCCCTGGTGGAGCGTCCTGGAATGTCCGGAATAGCGGAGTGATGTTCCACGCACAATCAGCGGTGAGCAATGAATACGGACAGCACTTTCCGGTATCGGTAGAACTGCAATTACTTGGTGGCTTATCGGACGGTAAGGAGCGGCCAACGGGAAATGTCTGTACGCCGGGAACAGCCGTGGTCATGGCTGATACCGTTAACTATAACCACTGCATTACTTCTAGTTCTCCAACCTTTGACGGAGACCAGTGGGTACACGCCGAAGCAATTGTGTTGGGGGGAGAGGCAATGCACTTTCTGATTGAAGGAGATACGGTCCTTAGCTTTCAACAGCCCCACATCGGTGGAGGCTTTATCTATGATGACCCGGAACGCAAAGACTTTACCTCTGCTGGCATCATTGAGGACCAGGAGTATTGGTTGTCGCTTGCCGGCCAGGGCCTGGGCGGCGGCTTTATTGCCCTGCAGGCGGAGAGCCATCCAATTGATTTCCGTAACGTTGAGTTGCTGGTGTTGCCAACACCAGCGGGTAGATAAAAGCACATCACCGAGCAGACTTGACTGCTAAGCTAGCCTGTCTGCAAGCAACCGGCAGCAAAGTTGCCCTTACCGCAACCGTCTGTTCCCACCGCATTCATTGTCTCTAAAACCCTCCATCATTTGCGTAATCGTGGGCCTCAACCTCAGGATGCTAAGCTGTTTTCGCCAAAGTTTCACGCGGCGCTGCGCGCCGCGGTCGACGACCTCTGCTGGCTACTCGGCCGGGGGTACGGACCGGACAGTGCCCTGCAGCTCGTAGGGAACCGGTATCGCCTCAATAAACGGCAACGTCAGGCCGTCGGTAGGGTAGCGGCCAGCCCCGCAGCTATCACCGCGCGCAAAGCGCGCGAGCTGCCCCTGAGTGCCCTGACGGACCGCCAAGTAGCCATCGATGGATTCAATCTGCTCATCTTGCTGGAAAGCGCAGGAGGGGGGAGTATCATCTTGCGGGGAAGGGATGGCGCACTGCGCGACCTCGCTTCGGTCCACGGGACTTACAAACACGTTCGGCAAACCCTTCCTGCTCTAGAGACAATAGGTGCCGTCTTGCGACCGGCGGCTGGGGTAACGTGGTATTTCGATGCGCCGGTTTCCAACTCCGGCCGTCTTAAAACCATGCTGCGCGAACTCGCTGCAGCCAAAGGCTATAATTGGCAGGTGGAATTGGTGAATAACCCCGACCGTACGTTGATCTCATTAGACAACAATGTTGTCATCATCAGCTCGGATAGCTGGATACTTGACGAATGTGGCCCGTGGTGTAACCTGGGCGGAGAGCTATTGGCGGCAAAAGAGGACATCCTTGAGCTGTAAGGATGGGGCTTACTATGCTATAATTTTTAGCGTGAAGAGCCTATCATAAAAAAATGCCCGCCTCCTTACCCCTGGCTACGCTGGAAAGTAATGCTTGGTAGGAAGCGCAGTGCACAGTAATACCACGGTTAATGCCAGAAAGTAAAGCGGAACTTACCACACCCGAATTTCAACGCGACGGTTCATGCGCATATGTTTTTCGAGGCGGGCTTTGGGGAAGACCATCTCAAAATTCGAGTATCCACGATAGCGCAGACGTTCCTCTTCGATGCCTTGCTTGATGAGGTAGTCCCGGATCGTTTTTGCCCGGTCAAAGGCGAGTTTGTAAGACCAGGTGCCGGCCTCCTGGGGAGGCCCCGGTTTGTTAACGTGGCCCGCCAGTTCAATTCTGATCTCGGGGTTGGTACGCATAAACTGGAGTAGTCGGGGGAGGGTAGGCCGGGACTCAACGAGCAAGTTGGTCTGATTGCCCACGAAGAAAAGGTCCGGTACACTCATGCGGGAGCCGACCTCAGCGGGCGTCATCTTGGTGATGAAGGCTGTCAGATTGGTAGTATCCGTCAGGGTCATCTGGTGGCTGCGAAAGAAGTGTCTCCGGGCATATAGATCGAGTCTAACGGCTTTCTCGAGGGGCAGGAAGACATCATAGTAGCCATTG
>CAZTTF010000154.1:0-29535 GCA_964616365.1 uncultured Lewinella sp.
GTGTATTGCACTTCGTTGGCAACTACGTCTACCGCCAGATTGATGTTGTTCGGGACGGGAATAACGGCCGTCTCTGCTGGTGTTTCACCCGCGCTGCCGGGGGCAACGGCGACTTCCTCATCCATGAAGTCGTTAAGGTTAAGTTTATTAGATCGCAGTGAGAGATTGCCACTCAGAACGCCGGTGCCAAAGGTGTAATCGAACAGGTTATTGATCTTGCCGGAGCCAGCAAAATCACTCTCCCCCAGAACGCCGCTGGCGGAAGCAATACTGAGTTCGTCGGGGCTGATCGAGCCAAGGGCCCTTAGGTCTTCCGCGCGGTATCCTGCGTAATTGAGGGCGTCAATCTCGGCGTCAAGGTCGAAGTCGAAACGGTCGAATACTTCCGTGGGAGGCGTAGCCGTAGCCGCCTCTATTTCAGCCGGACTGGCAGAAATGGTAGCTTCCTCCTCGGTGGGCATCCACTCGTCGGCGTCGAAGAACTCTGAACGCAGACGAATATTTCCCCGCATGGTCTGCTGCGGACTGAAGTAGGCGAGGGGCTCATTAATGTTACCGGATGCCTCAAGGTCACTACGGCCTAACTTTCCGGTAAAGTCGGTCAGATTGATGACTTGAGGCGAAACAGAAGCGTTCAGCCGGTTGATGCGTACAGCCGGGTATTCGTCAGCGATGTAGGCAAAGTCAGTGAGGCGCAGTACGCCTCCCAAATCTAGGTCAGCGTAGCGACCATCACTGATCAGGCTCTGACGCAGGCCATCAAATAGTAAGTCGGCATAAAGGAGCCCGCTAAGCTCGCGAACACCCTCCATCGGGATCGCCTGACTCCACTTGCCCAGGTCGATTTGTCCGACAATTTTTCCGTCGATCTGTGGATCACGCAGTAAGGTGCCCAATTTAAGACGCCCGGAGAAAGGATCGCCACCTAGTACGAAGTCGAAGCGGGAGATATTGATGAACATTTCGTTGAAATCACTGCTTGGACTATTGATCCGTATCCTGGAGTCAATGTTGGTAATGCCAACTGGCCGGCCGGGATATTGTACACTTCCGTTCTCAATATCGGTTGTGAGGGTGAAGGCGGGGTAAAGGGCTTTGTCTCCGTTGTAGGGGCCGTCCACGGTACCACTGAGCGTGAAGTTGCCCTGGGTTTTAACCTGTTCGTAGCCAGCGGTATAAGCGGAAGGGATGAGGCTCCAGAGTTGGCGGAAATCATTTACCGGAGCAGCATATTCGAGGTCGAAAAGGATATCCCCGGTATCCTCGAGATCAATGGTGCCTCCCATTGTCAGGTCGAGGGCGTTGATGCGGACGTTGTTGTCCAGAAAGGTATATAGGTTCTGATTAAGGTCAATATTTACCAAGCCATCAGCTACTAACTGAACTTCATTCAGGTAGGTAATGCCACTTTGGCGAAGGGAAAATTCCTCTGCCGTGGCAGCTACGGCGAGGTCGAAAATTGTACTAGTAAAATCTCCGTCTCCTTCACCGTTTAGTCCTTGTATTTCAAGGTAGGTTTCGGCACTGCGGTCGTCGTAAATCAGGGCGCCGTCCGTAACACTGAAGCGTTGTAAGGCTACTTGCGCGGACGCAGGTGCCGTGGAAGGTTCAGGTGATGCTTCGTCTCCCTCCGGGACGATGAGGTAGTTGGCCAGCTCGGGGTTAATCACGAGCAGGTTAACCACCGGTGCCTCCAGGGCCACCGCGTCAATCAGGTAGCTCCCATCGCCTGCTACCACTGACCAAAAGCCAAGATCTACTACTGCCTTGTCAGCCGTGATGAGCGGCACACCGGCAAAGGTGTCGACTCCCGTTAAAGCCAGATCGTTCACCCCAACCGAGATATCTGGAAAACTGCGCAGAAAACTTAGCTCAATGTTGGTGAAGTCCAACTCTGCATCCAGCGACTTGCTGGCGCTGAGCTTGATGTTCTCCTCGATCTGTTCCTGGAAAAAGATGGGCGCCAGCAAGAGGAACCCTACGCCAAGAATGAGTAAAACAACAAGGCCGATGAGTAAGCGTTTGATCAGTTTCATAAAGTTATTGCTGGTAGGTGGGGAAACTTAATTCCTGGAATTGGTGGTAAGGTTGAGCGCTCTGTAAAGAGAACGTATCAGGATTAACAACAATTGTTATCTCCTGTTCAGCCATAGCGGTCCGTCTCTGGATTTTGTGAGAAGCACACATAAGGTAAGGGCTAACTAGTCTGATAGCTGACCCGAGGCCGAAGAATCTTCGCTGAATACGCAGAGAAGACCCGGAAAGGTGTGTTATCCCTTTCCTTTGGCTTACCTTGCGCGCGGAAAACGAAAAGCAGTAGCTGAGTAATTTGAACTATACCCAGAAGAGATCTCCATGACTGACGCCATTGTAAAGCACACATTCATTAATACTGATGCTGGCCTTGCCGCTTTTGCGGAAACCTGTAAGGACATAGACTGGATTGGTTTTGATACGGAGTTTATCGGCGAGAAGCGTTACTACACCTTACTGTGCCTGATTCAGGTAAGTTGTGAGCATGGTTACTTCCTGATTGATCCGCTGGCTATTGACAATCTCGATCCGTTCCTGGATTTTCTCGAAGACCCGGACGTAATCACCATCACGCACGCTGGGGATAATGATTACCGACTCCTTAATCAGCAGTTCGACGTAGTCCCCAAGAATGTATTTGACACGCAGGTAGCTGCCGGCTTTATTGGCCACCGTTACCCCACCAGTTTTGGGAAACTTGTTGAGGCAGAGGTAGGGGTAAAACTCGGTAAAGGCTTTGCGGTTACAGACTGGACACAGCGCCCCATGAGTAGTAAGCAGGTCAAGTATGCCCTGAACGACGTTATTTACCTTCGGGAGTTATACGACACCATGATGGAAAAGCTGGCGGCCAACGGCCGCCGTGAGTGGGCGCTCGAGGAATGTCAGATTTTTGCTGATCCGGACTATTACTACCGCGATCCCAACCACGAATTCCTCAATAGTAATATTGCCCGGTCAAGCCGGACCAAAGAGCGGGTGTTCTTATTGCGCCTCTACAACTGGCGCAAAACAACGGCGGAGAAGAAGAATTACTCCAAGGAAATGATCCTTCAGAGTAAGCTGATCGGTCAGTTGGTCCGCGGTGTCCGCGGCGGGCTTGATGCCATGCGGGATAACCGCCGTTTGCCCGGTAAAACGATTAGCCGCTACGGGGAGATGTTTATAGAGTTCTATAATGAGCCGGCGACGCAGGAAGAAATAGATGTTGTGCAGAGCATTTCTCGCGCTTCGCGCGAGGAAGAAGAGGATGATATGCTCATCGAACTGCTATACCTCATCATGAAATACCGTGCCTCGGAGGCGGATGTTGCCCATGCCCTCGTTATGCCACGCAACGCCATTAAGCGGATGAAGCAGGACCCGGAGGTGCGTGAAAAGATTATCGAATCCGGATGGCGGAGTGAACTGCTCGGTGAAGATTACATCAACTGGGTGAAGAATTTCGAGGACCTGAAACTTCAGATTGAAGGCGGTAAAATTAGCTTGATAGCTTAATTGCTCGGAGCGGGCGCGATAGCCCCTGATGGTTTTGCAAAGTAGAGCTGCAGCTTTATGCATTGCATCAAATGGTAAAGAGTCTGCGGCTGAAGCCGCGACTACTGCTGTGTGGTGCAGTCGCTCCAGCGCTCGTCGGTATTGCTGAAAATTGGGTTGCTTTGATCTGTACGGACCTGTTATTTTGCTGAGGAGTCTGCGGCTGAAGCCGCGACTATTGCTGTGTGGCTCGGGCGCTCGATCGCTTGTCATTATTGCTGATAATTGAGGTTCTTTGATCTGTACGGACCTGTTCTTCTGTTGAGGAGTCTGCGACTGAAGCCGCGACTACTGCTTTGACCCAGTGAGAAGTGGGGGCGTCCGCATGGCAACCAATAATCAGGCAAAAAGTATCCCTGCTACACCAAAATGGCTAAGGGTAGCATCTGTGTATTTGGATGTCAACCAATCGTGGGCATTACCCTGGCAATTGAGTTGATGATTCCTTTTTCATAACCTAACCACAATCATCGCCCTTTATGTTCCGGATTTTTCTTGCCTCTGCTGTTTTACCTTTTCTGTTGTTGCTGGGCATCTTTTTTGTTGCCTCTCCCGCCAACGCTAATTCACCAATTGCCTTAGTTGTAAATGCTCCGGCATCCGATTCCCTCTTAGTTTTCAATCTCGCGGAGGAAGATGATCGACGTCAATTTCAAGACCTCCACCTCGACGCAGATCATCCCAACCTTCTGATGCCTGGCCTTCCGGCTGAAGAATTCAAAGTTGTCCAAACATCCTGGGTTAAGCTTCATCAAGGCCTGGGCAATTATTTGGAAAGACATGGTTTTGAGTGGGAAGTAGCTGATCGGGACATTAGCATTCTCCATAAGATCTACTTCACCCCGACGGGTGTGGTAAAGAAATACTGTTTCAAAGTGATGAATAAGGAAGTGACTACGGCAAAGACTGAAGCTTTCAGTGTGCTGGCAGCTGCCTACTTTAAGGAAGGGCATATTGATTTGGTGCGACCAAGCCAGTTCGCGCAGTGTGGAAAGACAAGGTATCCCAATAGAACTTCTACATCTGAGGAAAAGGAAGAGTAGTTTTTTGAAAAAAAATAACCATTGCCTAGCAAAGCATGTGGTGGTTATATTTGTCTATACAACAATGTGTAATCGCTTTATATTTAAAGGCTTAATCGCTAAAAGAAATTTTTCTTTCGTGAAGCGACTGGCGGGATGTGGCGAATATTATTCCATTCTTATATGGCTTTTGTGCGGTGATGTTTGTTTGTTGGTTGTTAATTCCATAGAATTGCCTAGCATTTTGGGGATTTTCCCAAATTATTAGACTAGATACACTATGAGATCGTTTTTAAATTACTTAGGAGCTTTTGTGGCCCTATCTCTCGTTATGGTAAGCTGTGCCGAGGACCAAATTACTGTCAGCAGTGAAATTTCACCAGAAATCATTCAAAAGGTATCCATGCTTGGTTTCAATCCCGACGGGATTGAGGAAATCGAGGAAGGATTCCGTGTTGAGCGGGACATCATCCTGACCCACGAGAACCTGAACAATGTTGACCTGAACCATACCGTTCCTGACTTGGAACAGTACCGGACGACCAACCTGGTAACCACCAACGGTTCCCGAAATATTACGGTATTTGCCCCAACGGGCAGAAAAGGTTACAGTGCTGGCATGTTGGCAGGTATTGATGAAGCAATTGCCCGCTTCAATGCTGAAGGACTTGAAATTACCTTTACTCGGATTAGCAGTTCTAACGGTGCTGATATTGTGTTTAAAAGACTCAGTAAGCGTGACGAGCGCCGTGGCGTACTCGGCTCTGCTGGGTTCCCTAGCGGTGGAGACCCTTATGGTGAGATTCTCATGAGCGGCATTCTTGAGTCTTCTTACGGGCTGTCTACAGATGGCATTGCGACCATTGTTGCTCACGAAATGGGCCACTGTATCGGTTTCCGTCACACGGATTACTTTGATCGTTCCATCAGCTGTGGCGGTAGTACTGCGAATGAAGGTGACGGAGGCGTTGGCGCTATCTTAATTCCTGGCACCCCTTCAGGTGCAAGTGCGGCAGATGCTTCTTGGATGCTTTCCTGCACCGACGGTAGTGATCGTCCGTTCAACAATGACGACCAGGTTGCTCTCGACTTCTTATACTAAGTCCACGACCTAGTCCTTCTTAAGACGCTACATGTTTAATGACTACGAGCCCACTGATCATAGATCGGTGGGCTCGTTTTAGTTGTTGTTGGCCTTCTGCCATAGTGTTCTGAATGGTTATAATATTCCAGCTTGCGGACGGTATCGGGTGGCTCTTCCTGATGCTGTATTTACTTTATGGAGCAAGCCACTGCCTGTGATAGCAATACGAAACCTCATCAGTAGAGGAAGGTTCCGTAAATGCGTGTCCGGACATTTTATCACTAAGGCGCAGGTACAATTACTATTCCACAAGTACAATGGACTTACTAGAACTGCCGGCCGATAATCAGTTTCCCCGAATGTAACCTACTCCCATTCGAGGTGATCTCGTAATAATAAGCTCCGGCGGGAAGGCTGCTGGTTGGTATAAGCGTATCTCCATTAGTAAAGCTAAACTTCAGTACTTGGCGGCCAATGGATGAATAAAGTAAGAATGAAGCGTTGTCTGGAACCGATTTTGCCAGGAGGGTAGCCCCTTCTCCGGATAATGTAGGGTTTGGATAAACGAAAAAAGCATCCGAGCTAAAGGTAACAAAGACAACTTCACTATCGTAAGTGCTTCCATCTTCAAATATGATGGTGACCCGATACTGATTCAACCCGTTCTGAGGAGAAACATCTAGGGCACTCAGGTTCAATAGGGCTGGCTCTTCAACGGAGTCGATGGTTAAATACTGACCATTTACCAGACGGGAAAAATTAATGCGTGCGATCGAAAATGTGCTACCCAATTGCAGGTTGAGCCGGATGCCATCATCAATGACCTGGCCACTTAATAGGTTAATGTAGCAAGAGGCGTTCTGGAAATCAACGTTAAGGGCCTGCGCATTAAAACCAAATCGTTGTCCTTCAATTTCCGGAGCAACGGAGAAGTATTGATACGGGTAAACTGTTCGATCTAAAAGAGCAAAAGTATCGGTAGTAATATCGATGGTGCGCATGGCATCTTCAAAGTAGGCGAGCAGTCGGTATTGCATAACGTTGGGATCACTTTCCCAGGTAAGGAGTAATTGATCTTCACAGTCTAGTTCGAGGTCCATGTCAATCGGCTGTGCAAGGGCAAAAGTGTCCGAGTAAAAAGTGTCGGACCCAATGCGCATGCGTAGCTGCGCGAGGCCGGTTACCGGATCAATCGGCCAGCTAAAGTTGCCGGTGGCTAGCGTAGTTTCCGGGGTGACGGACAGCCAGTTATTGTCACGAACTAATCGGTAATCAATGGCGCCAGCACCTTCCATCGTGGTTCTCCAGCGTAGGGGGCGGTCTTGCCCGGCCAGTACGGGTTCGTCACGCAGTGGGGAGGTCCACTGAAAACCGGATGTTTCCCATTCGTAGGCAAGATGGAAAGATTGGTTGCCAGCGAGCGTTCCGCTGGAAACGCGAATCAGATAGTTCTCCGCTTCAGGAACGGTGATGGTAATCTGTTCCTGGTTGTTAAGTCGATCAATTCCGCGACGGGCAGGAAGAGATAGTGAATCCGGATGAGGGAAACTAGACAATACCCACGGCAGCCAACTCGCCCCTTCGTCCTGGGCAGTAAGGCTTAGGTCGAGGTCGTTGATTAGTGCTGCTGCTGCATTGGGTTGTGCCGCCGGGTCGGTCCAGGCGAGGGTGACCTTAAGTTTTCGGGCACCCGCCGGAATAATTAGTGGAAATTCGATATGTGAATCGCTGCTCAAAGCTCCGCTAAAGAAGCGTTGTTCACGGATGGTTTGCAGGGCTCCCCAGGCATCAAGATTTCCGTAACCCGAGACGAAATCGGGACCTCTTTCCTCAAGGTCATCAGCACTATTTAAAAGGATCGCTCTGATCAGGCTATTTGGTGGAAGACTGTCTGTCTGCGCAAGGTAAGCTTGGTGCAGTAGCGCAATAGCTCCGGAGGTTAAAGCTGCCGCCCCGGAGCTCCCGTCTTCTCCGGCGGCGACGAGTTCTGGTTTCACGCGACCATCATAGGCTGGTCCTCGGGAACTTAAGGGGCTAACTCTTCCATCAGTTGTTAGGGAACCAACTGTAATGATGTTTTTACCCATCTTTACATTGCCGGTCAGGTTCGCATAGCCAGGAACGTCAGCATAATTACCTTCAATATTGAGGATGTCTCCCTGATTACCTGCGGAAAATACATGTAGCAGATGCGGCAGACGATTAAGTTGGTCATCATAGGCAACTGCCTCACCTCCATAATAATTTTCTATACCAACTCCGTAGGAGTGATTTTCCACACTAATGTTTTTATTAAAATAGTATGAGTCTTCACCAGGAAATAGATCCTGAAAGCCGTTAGAAGAGATACTTGCTCCGGGGGCTGCCCCCCTTCCAAGGAAGTAAGAATTGCCTGCCCCCGCAACTAGTGTTGCCATAATGGTAGCATGTGCGGTGACTGTCTCATCGCGGAAAGGTGATATAACGTAGCGGTTACTTAAGTCAATATCTGTAGAGTCAAAGGCTTCTTCTCGAATTGAAATTAAGGATCCACTACCATCGATTGCTGGCGCATATTGCTCCACTAGGTTAAAACCGTTGAGACTAATGTCCAACCCAGGAATGGCTCTTTCAAGAGCGGGCCGCCTATTCCTGATATCGACAAAAGCGATTCTATCATCCTGGGTAATCCAGTCAATAATATCCTCATGACTCAAATTAATAAGTACCGAATTGTTATGAGGCCAGAACCTTTCGATGGCATCAAGATGTACTAAATTCTCTCTTAGTAATTTTTTAATATCTACACCAGGTTTAAAATGGAGGTAACAAGTAGCTTTCTGCTGCTGCGAGTGGCTCGCAATCCATTTAGCTGCCAGTGGAGAAAATTTAGGCGAGTGCAATCGATTCTGCGCGGAAAGATTACAGATGAACAGCAGGCAAATGAGGAAAAGTAAAGATGCTTGTTTACCGGTCACGCTGGAACATTTTGGTGTGCGAGGATCAAATATAGAGGAGTTTTACAGGTTCCTTCGAAAAGTTATTCACAACAGCATCAAGATGACTCATTCAGCTGCGCCCATAGCTCCCGCAATACCTTTTCTTCCCTCTCCCAGTGTAGGGTTTCTGCTGCCTTCAGGCAGTTCACGCGTAGCTGCTGATGGGCGGCTGGGTTGTCTGCCATATGACGGATTAAAGCGGCGAGGCTTGTGGCCTCCAATTCATCTAGCAGGAGGTAGCAACCATGGGCTTCGTGCAGGGCACGGTATTCGGGAAAATCCATCTGGACCGAGGGCACACCAGCCTGGATGTAGTCAAGGGACTTATTGGCGAGGCTATAGTAGTAGCTGGGGCTTATGGCATCCAGAAGGTTAAGACCTAGCCAGGCACTACGGGTGATCTCAGGCAACTCCTCAGGCGGGCGGAAGCCCGCAAAGGTGACCCGGCCCTGCACCTCATACTGTTCACTGCACCTGCGCAGCGCGCCCATTTCCGGACCGTCACCGACCAGAAGCAACCGGCAGTCTGGCAACCACTGCATGGCCGCTATGGCTACCTCCAGGCCCCTTCCTGGGTTAAACATGCCTTGATAGAGGATAACTTTTTCGACGGGAGTTCCGGGGTCAGCTGTAGGCAGCGAAGTCCGTAAGGGAAGGTTGCGAACGGTGCCAAAGGGGACGCCATAGGCTCGCTCCAGGCGCTTCGCAAGCCTGGGGGCGACCGTGTAGCGTAGATCGCTTCGGGGCACCAGCAGGCGTCCTACCGTCCGCCACACAAAGCGTGTCAGTGGCCGATGAATGACCTCCGGGGTTTCGCTGAACCACTCGTGTGCGTCGTAAACCAGCTTGGGGTCACCTGTTTTCAGTAACCAACCGGCTACAAGGGTGTCCAGATCAACAGCACAGATGACGTCGAATTCCCATTGTCTCAGGGTACGCCACAATCGCCAGTTGTATTCGAGGTAGAAAGCTTTTCCGTGATGATTGTTACAACGAATGCGCTTGGTCTGGTAAGGTCGCGCTTTGAGCGGCTTGCTATCCGGCAGCTGCCTGCCTACCAACGTAACCTCATGCCCCGCTTTTACGAGGCTGGTACAGATCCGATCCATGCGCTGGTCCTGCGTCAGATCATTAATGACGGTACAGATAATTCTCACGGCAGCCGGATTTGCCCTCCTGATTGATGCAGGAAACCTTCAGTGATCAAATACTGTAAAACCCGCAGGGCTTCTGCCCTCCTGAGGTTGCCGTAGGCTGTAGCTGCTTTTTCCAGGGTTACCTGGGGTGATTGGGAGAGCATTGTTTTTAGGTCGGCTAACACTTTCTCTGGCGACAGGACTTCCTGGCCCGCAGCGGCATTGCTCCGGCACAGATCGCAGATACCACAGGGCAAGGCGTCCTTTTCTCCGAAGTACCGAAGCAATGTCTGCGAGCGGCAGCCGGTATCCCGGGCTGCGTAAGCGATCATGGTGTCGACGCGGTGCTTGGCCCGCTCTTTCAGGAAGTGATACTGTTTAAGGTTGATGTTCAAGGCATCGGCATCGATCCGTTCCTCGTTAAAGATTAACTGCGGGAGGTCCTTGGTGGGGAAATAATCAATGATGCCCTCGGCGTCCATTTTTCGGAAGGTACGCTGCAGTGCTTCAAGCTCAATCTGGAGGAAGTTGGCCAGAGAGCCTTCGTCGATATTGACTGGGTTCAGAAAAGCCCCTTGGCTGGTCCGCAGAATCGACTTAATGAGTTTGTCCGTTCCACGGTGAGCGATCTGGTACTGGTAGAGCTGTTCTTTAGTGGCGAGGAACTGCAGTCTGGCAGGCTGATGGATGGCATCCGTAAGGGTAATATACCCGGCGCGCTCCAGGGCTTTCAGGCTGGCGTAGGCCGTCCGAACGTCGAAGCCAAAATTGCCGGCAAAAGCGGCGAGGTCAAAATCAAAGGCTTCGCCTTTGCCGCCGCCAACGGCTAATTGTAGGTAGCTGCCAATAGCCCGGTAGGTACGTTTGATCTCATTTACTTCGGGGTAGGAGAGGGTCCAGTTGCGCTGCAATCGTTCTCCGTCAGAGGGGTGGTAAAGCATGATGCCGAAGGAGGTCTTGCCGTCCCGGCCGCCACGGCCGGCCTCCTGAAAGTAAGCCTCCGGACTATCAGGCGGGCCATAGTGGATGACGCTGCGTACGTCGGCTTTGTCGATCCCCATACCGAAGGCATTGGTGGCAACAATTACCCGGAGGGTACCTTTTATCCAGGCTTCCTGACGGCGGTCTTTTTCTTTAGGCTCCAGGCCGGCGTGGTAGCTGGCCGCGGTGATGCCGCGGCGTTGAAGCATCAAAGCGAGTTGCCGGGTCATGCCACGGCTGCGCACATAAACGATGCTCGTTCCGGGGACACCGTCCAGCACTTTCAGGATCTGGGCTTCTTTGCCCTCGGGCCTGCGGACAACGTAGGCCAGGTTCTCCCGTCCAAAGCTTTGTTGGTAGACAAAAGCATCCGCCTTAAACGCCAGGCTCTCCTGAATATCTTTTACCACTTCTGGCGTGGCGGTCGCTGTTACCGCAATTACCGGCACCTCCGGATGAAGTTCTCGCAGCGCAGCTATCTGCATGTAGGGCGGACGAAAATCATAACCCCACTGACTGATGCAGTGGGCTTCGTCTACCGCAATCAGGTTGACTTTCATCTTGCCGATACGCACTTTGGCTAAATCGGTCAATAGTCGTTCCGGACTCAGGTACAACAGCTTCGTGTTCCCGTAAACAGCATTGTCGAAAATCCGGTCAATATCCTGACGCCGCATCCCACTGTATATCGCATCAGCAATGATACCCCGGTCTTTAAGTTGGCGGACTTGGTCCTTCATCAGGGCTATCAGCGGAGAAACGACGATTGTAACGCCTTCAGTTACCAACGCAGGAACCTGAAAACAAATACTTTTTCCCCCTCCCGTAGGCAATAAAGCCAGGGTGTCTTTTCCAGCAAGCACGGCATTGACTATTGCTTCCTGTCCGGGGCGGAAAGCAGCATAGTTCCAGTACTTCTGTAAGACTTCTGTTGGGGACATTGCAATTTGGTAGTCTGGTGAAGTAATTTATTTATTCCTGTTTTATTTTCCAACGCCTCCAACGCCTCCAACGCCTCCAACGCCTCCAACGCCTCCAACGCCTCCAACGTGCGGCAGCCTAAAAGACTAAGAGCCTAAAAGACCAATTACTTCCACCTAACCCCAAACGAAGGCCACACGCCCAGTACTTCGTGCCAAATGGCTCCTGCACTAACGTCCAGCCGTTCAACTATCTGATACCCTACACCAAAAGAAAGTTCCGTGCTTTCGGTAGCGACTCCCAGCCGAATGGATATTTCGTCGGCCGGTAAATACTCCATGCCCGCGCGGAAGCGGCCGGGGTGATCAGTATCCTGGTGGAATTCAGCATTTAGCAGCAACTGATCGGTTGGCTGATAAGTGATGCCGATCGCCAGAAGTTGTGGCAAATATTCGTCGGGCAGACGTTCGGTGCGTAAGGGCGAAAATACCCGGGCACCAATAGACAGTTCAGGGATGATCTCCAGCTGAGCACCCAGGCCAAACGTGATGTCAAAGGTATTAGCATAGCCTTCAGTGCTGGTGGCGAAGCCAGAAAAATCAGCACCAATACTGAATTTTTCTGATAGTTTTCGGCCGTAGGCAAGCCCGATCCGGGTTTCATTGTAGGCGTCAAAACCGAAGGAGCCGAGTTGCAGGCCAAAGCCTCCGAGCCCTTTTCCGTAGGCTGCACCAACCGTTGCAGTAGTAAGGTCACTGATGCCAAAACGTTGCTCGGCGGAGGCGCCTGCCTGAAGTACGTCTCCCGTATGGGCAAGTCCGGCCGGATTAGTCCATAATGCATCAATTCCCTCGGCATTAATGCCCGTGCCTCCCATTAATCGGGACCTGATGTCAAAAGCAGGAAAAAGCCCGTCTTGCGCGGCCGCAGGTGCGAGGGCAAGGACCAAAAAGCAGAGTAGGGAAAGCGAAAAAAGGTTGCAGCGCACAGTGGTGAGGTTGTTAGCGCTAAGGTAGGGGTAATTAGCTGAAAAAGGGATGGGGGTTCAGCACTCCTATCCGTTATTATCACCTCTGGTGACCGCGGGTGGTATGGTTATTCAGGCCTTGCCAGCCTGGCTTAAGAGCCAGGCGTAGTCGCGAGCGATTTCTTTAATCGCGTCGAAGCGTCCCGAGGCACCGCCGTGTCCCGCCTCCATGTTGGTGTGGAGTAACAGCTGATTATTGTCCGTTTTGAGTGCTCTTAGTTTTGCAATGTATTTGGCCGGCTCCCAGTACTGTACCTGACTATCGTGGAGGCCAGTAGTGATCAGCATGGCCGGGTAGTCCTTAGCTTCAAGTTGATCGTAGGGACTGTAGGAGAGGATATAGTCATAATACTCCTTGATGTTGGGGTTGCCCCATTCGTCGTACTCACCCGTTGTCAGAGGAATGGAGTCGTCGAGCATCGTGGTAACCACATCTACAAAGGGGACCGCAGATACGATTCCTGCCCATAAGTCAGGGCGGAGGTTAGCAATAGCGCCCATGAGTAAGCCACCGGCACTGCCGCCCATGGCAAATAGCCCTGCTTTAGTGGTGTAATCATTTGCAATTAACCACTCACCGGCATCGATGAAATCCGTGAAGGTGTTCATCTTCTTCAATAGCTTTCCGTCTTCATACCAGTGCCGGCCCATTTCTTCTCCGCCCCGTATGTGGGCGATGACGTAAATGAATCCACGGTCTAACAACGCAAGGCGTGAAATGCTGAAATAGGGGTCCATGCTGTGGCCGTAGCTGCCGTAAGCATAGAGTAATACCGGAGCAGTGCCATCTTTAGGGGTGCCTTTGCGGTACACGATGCTCAGTGGCACCCGCGTACCATCGCGACTTTCGCTGAAGCGCCGCTCGGAGACGTAGTTCTCCGGAGCAAAGTCGCCAAGTACCGGTGATTGTTTCAACAGGGTTTTCGCTTTCGTTACCATGTTGTAATCATAGGTGCTAGCGGGAGTAGTCATGGATTGATAACCGAAACGCAGTATCTCGGTGTCAAACTCTGGGTTTACTGACGTATAGGCCATGTAGGCTTCGTCCGTAAAAGACAGGTAATGGTCACCTTCAGCCCCATCTTCCGTTGGCCGGACGCGGAGGCGGGTGAGCCCGTCTGTCCGCTCACTAAGCACCATAAACTTCCTAAAAAGGTCAACGTTTTCCAGCAAGGTGTCGTCCCGGTGAGGGATGACGGTCGTCCAGTTTTCCTGTTCCGTTGCATCTTCAGGGGTGACCATTAGCTGGAAGTTCTTAGCATCCTTGTTGGTCAGCACGTAGAATTTATCTTCGAGGTGAGCGATCCCGTATTCTAGGTTTCGTTCCCGTGGCTGAAAGCAGCGTGGTGCTCCCAGTGGGTTGTCAGCTTGTAGTAAATGGTACTCAGCACTTACCGTCTGCACAGAACCCATGATGATGTACTTGCGCGACTTGGACCGGTAGACGAATGCCCGGAAAGTGTCATCGCTTTCTTCGTAGACTACTACATCATCCTGGGGCGCAGTCCCCAGCTCATGACGCATGATTTTGTATGGCCGTAATGCCTCGTCTTTTACCGAATAGAATAAATATTGGCCATCAGCACTCCAGACAGACCCTCCGGTGGTATTTGGAATTACATCCGTGAGGTGTTGGCCGGTGGCCAGGTCTTTAATCCTGATGGTGTAAATACGGCGGCTGACGGTGTCTTCTCCGTAGGCTAGGTATCGGTTGTCGTCTGAAATGTTCAGGCCGCCGACGTTGTAAAAGTCGTGGGGCTCGGCCATTTCGTTAACGTCTAGCATCAGTTCCTCCTGATCGGAGTCTACCTTGGTTCTGACGTGCCTTGGGTACTGATCACCAACTTCGTATTTACTTTGGTAGATGTAGCCATGCTTTCGGTAAGGGACGCTTTGGTCATCTTCTTTGATCCTGCCTTTGATTTCCTGAAAAAGGGTTTCCTTAAGTACTGTCTGGTCCTTTGTTTGTGCGTCAAAGTAGGCGTTCTCAGCCTCGAGGTAAGCGATTACTTCCTTGTCTTCCCGCTGATTGAGCCAGTAGTAGTCGTCTATACGGTCGTGACCGTGTGCTGTAAGGGTAGTAGGATTTTTTTTGGCGACAGGTGCTTGCATGAGCTAGTTTTAATTAGATACCGATAGGAGAAAGGATTTGCCGGGGAGGAAGGTTTACCCGAACGGCAGGTTATTGACCCGGTATTATCAAAACGATGGCCTTCTGCATGAGATTGGTTGTCTCACCTGAGCATACACCGCACCTGCGTCCGCGCCCACACGATCGTCATTTAAGAACCCGTCCTTGGTGCAAATATATTTACAGGCTTAGCCCTTGCTTGTAACGGTGTTCGGGGTCACTTGCCCTACGGATCTCTTCGTTCCGTACGTCACTCTCTACTGAGCCGTCACGCAGCCGTACGATACGGTGTGCATGCTCAGCAATATCTGGTTCGTGAGTAACCAGGATAACAGTATTACCCTCATTATGGATCTTTTCAAAGATCTCCATGATTTCGATAGAGGTTTTGGTATCCAGGTTGCCCGTGGGTTCATCTGCGAGAATGATGGCAGGGTTATTCACCAGTGCGCGGGCAATAGCTACACGCTGACGCTGTCCACCCGAGAGCTCATTTGGTTTGTGATCGGTACGATCTCCGAGGCCAACGGATTCAAGCACGGCGTGCGCACGTGCCTCACGCTCTTTACGGCTAATGCCAGCATAAACCAGTGGCAGGGCGACATTCTCGAGGGTTGTCTGCCTGGGGAGGAGGTTAAAGGTCTGGAAGACGAATCCAATCTTTTCGTTACGGATATTAGCCAATTCAGCGTCTTCCATTTGGGAGACATCTTTTCCGTCAAGGTCGTACTTACCGGCAGTTGGCGTATCAAGACAACCCAGAAGGTTCATAAGCGTAGACTTGCCGGAGCCCGAAGGGCCCATGAGGGCAACATACTCATTGGTGTCAATTCTCAGGTCGATTCCACGGAGGGCGTGAACCTGAGTTTGCCCCATGATGTAAGTCTTCGTGAGGTCGTTAATACTGATGACGGGTTGCATATCTGTAAGTTGAAGGTTGTTTTGCTTTGGATTAAATCACCCGGGGTACCCGGAAAAAACCGCCATCCTGATCGGCGTCCGGAGCATTTTTAAGCGCCTGGTCGCGGTCAATAGCAGCTTTGGCCTCGTCTGGTCGAAGAACGTTTTCAACTCCGGTGACATAACGCAGTGGCTCCACAGCGGTCAAATTCAACTCGTCCAGTTTTTTGACCATGTCGAGTATTTTGACAAGATCTCCCTGCAAACGAACAGACTCGGCCTCCGAAGGCGCCAGGCGTGATAATTTAGCCAGTTGCGATATTAACTTGTCGTCTACGGTCATGGTATCTTTTTCGACAAAGATAACTTTTGGCCGGATGGAGAGTAGCATGTTCTGCAGACCAATTAGGTTCTTCGGCTGAAGTACTGTAAGCAGGGCACTCGTGAGAAGTTTAGTAAACACCGGTGAGCTCAAGTAACTTTACCACCATGCGGTACTGGTAGAAGACAAATTCAGCAGTAAAGGAATAGATGTATTCCTGATCGATTTAGTTGGTTATTATCCTTGATAATAGTTAGGTCGTTTCTCTGTACAGGGAAGGGGAGGGAGAGGTAAGGGATATGATACTTAGGTATCGGTTTACCTTTAATTACGTAGCAGACGAATAGTAAACTATTTGACCACGACAACTACCTTCGTGGTATAAACAGAACCATCCGGCTATGCCGCAAGTATCGCACCGTTCCGAAACAGTCCCCTTGTCGCCATTTCGTAAGCTTATCCCGATCGCTGATCGGGTGAAGGCAGCAGGCAGAAAGGTATACCATCTCAATATTGGACAACCAGACATCAAGACACATCCTGGTGCAGTTGCCAAGTTTCGGGAGCTGGACTGGGATATCCTCGAGTACAGCCCCAGTAACGGAATAGGCTCTTACCGAGAGGCATTGACGGATTACTACGCGCGGTTTGGCGTCGCGCTTTCGTCCGACAATATCATGGTGACCACCGGAGGGTCTGAGGCGATCTTATTCTTTATGCTTAGTTGCCTCGATCCGGGTGATGAGATAATCGTTCCGGAACCATTCTATGCCAACTACAATGGCTATGCCCACATTGCTGATGTTCGGGTAGTTGCCATTACCGGCAACATTGAAGACGGCTTTAGTCTGCCTAGCCCGGAAGCTTTCGCCAACAAAATCACCAGGAGGACGAAGGCGATTATGATTACCAGTCCAAATAACCCCACCGGGGCCTGTTATTCAGACCAGGAACTCTCTCAACTTGCGGAAATCGTAAAAAGCAATGACCTGTTTTTGTGTGCTGATGAGGTATACCGGGAGTTTGCGTATGACCAACCGCTGCGTTCTGTGCTTCAGATAGAAGGGCTGGAAGAGCACGCCATCATCATAGATTCCGTATCCAAACGTTACTCTGCCACGGGCGCCAGAGTTGGCGCCTTGGTTTCCCGTAACCTGGAGATTCTGGCCGGGGTAGATCGATTTGCCAAACTCAGGCTAAGCCCTCCTGGTCTGGGGCAGATGCTCTCAGAGTGTATGCTGCAGGATGATACTGCTTACCTGGATGGCGTGAAGGAGGATTACCGGGCTCGTCGGGATACGGTTTTTCAGCGCCTACAAAAGATGCCTGGTGTCTTCAGTTATGAACCCGGTGGGGCGTTTTACTGCTTCGCCCGGTTCCCGATTACGGACAGCGAAGACTTCTGCCGTTGGTTGCTTGAAGATTTCGAGCATGAAGGCGCAACCGTTATGTTATCTCCGGGACCAGGGTTTTACGCGACTCCGGGGCTGGGGCGTAACGAGTGCCGGATTGCCTACGTACTCAACGTTGATGATCTCAACAAAGCAATGGACTGCCTTGAGCAAGCCCTGATGGTCTACCCGGGCAGGGTGCCGGAATTGGTCCATTAGCCTGGAGGAAAGCTAGCGCTGCGTCTGCAGCCAACGTTGGTAAGCTTTTTTGCCTTCCAGAAAACCGCTATTGGTGGCATAGAAGTGGTGGGAACCATTGTTGTTGTCAACATTAAGTACGTAAAAAAGGTACTTTGTAGACGCTGGATGTAAGGCTGCTTCGATAGCTGACCGGCTTGGGGAACTGATTGGCCCGGGGGGGAGTCCACGTATTTTTCTGGTATTGTACGGATGGTCTATTTCAAGATCACTCTTGTGGATGATGCCATCCCATTTTCCTAGTAATTTGGCGATGTAGATGTTGGTGGCGTCGATACCTAAGGGCATTCCCCGCTTAAGGCGATTGTAAATAACAGAAGCTACCAGGGGGCGTTCGGCATCAATTTTGGACTCATTTTCGATAAGGCTGGCGATGGTAAGGATCTCTCCTCTCGTTCTATTTAGTTTTTGCGCTGCGGTATCCCACTCCGGTTGCCATACCGACTTGAATTGGCCAACCATAATGGCTATGATGTCTGCTGCCGTGGCGTCTTCTTCAAGCTGATAAGTACTAGGGTAGAGGTAGCCTTCAAGGCTGGTTGCACTCGGGTCGAACGCTTCGATCAACTCAGTACGTTTCATCAGGGCTAGCACCGCTTCGCGGTTCTGGTATTCTTCTGAAGGAAATTGGTTAACGATACGGTCGGCTATTTCAAAGCGGGTCCAGCCCTCGGGGATGGAGAGTGATTTAGTTCGCTTCTTTCCTTCTTTTAGCAGACTGAGTATTTCTAATGGGGTAACAGGGGATGGGAACAAGTAGTCTCCGGCTTGTAGGCCCGGAGATCGGTTGATCAGCTTGAAATATACCTTTAGCGGGAAGGCGGAGGCAATGATACCCTCCTGTTCCAGCAATTCGGCAATCTTATTGGGGGTAGAGCCATAACTGATCGTTAGATAGTCCTCGCTTTTAGCGTGCTCTACCGGCTTGTTCATAGCAGTATAGAGGTAGCCGCTGAGACCGCCAACGGCGACGATCACTATTAGCATCAGTAATTTCCAAAGGCTTTTCATGGCATTGTCCTGTTTTAGCCGGTTAACCCCACCTTTCTTGTTATCCTCCGAGGGCGTAATTGAAAGACGGAGTTCTTGTCTTACCTACGGACAATATTCACAACCGGAGTAAGCAGGACTTCGTCCACCCACCTGGCGTATTGTTTTCCACTGGGGTGCAGGTTGTCGGTAGCCACGAGCTCGCTATCATCAAGGCCTTGCTGGCTAATGGGGGTTATGTTTAAAAAAGGAATACCATAGCCTTCCGTGATGGTCTTGGCTGCTGCGTTAAATGCCGCCACGCCATCACTGATTTCAGAGCGGCCGGCACCGAAAGGAGTAAAGGCATAGTCTGGGATAGAGACGACGAATACTTTAGTGCTGTCGCCTCCGGCGAAGCCTATCGCTTGTTGGAGAAGTTCTTCGAACTCCGTTTGGTAAGTACTGAGTGGTTGACCCCGGAATTGATTGTTTACCCCGATGAGGAGTGAGACAAGGTCATATTCGGCGTCTACATTTGCGGTGTCGATACCAGCTTGTAATTCACTGGTCGTCCAACCGTTGGTGGCAATGATCCGCTGATTGGTTACCGTGATACTATCGACTGCCATTTCCCGGGCCAGCTGGATTGGCCAGCGATCAGCCATATCTACACTGGTGCCAATGGTATAGCTATCACCAAGCGCCAGGTAAGAAATGTTGATGTTCTCAGGGCGTTCCGGCCGGGTAGTTAGCATAGGTTCTTCGTCTTGGCAGGCGAAGATAAACAGCAGGGTGGACAAGCAGAAAAGCAGGCGCATCATGGAGTTGTTATTAGTAACGGTAGCTTTTCACGGTATTGACAAAGGTCTTTACACCATCCAGGGGAGTGTCCGGGTAGACACCGTGGCCAAGGTTGACGATATGCTTGCCGCCAAACTTTGCGATCATTTCGTTGGTGGCTGTGATGATTTCTTCGTGAGGAGCATACAGCTGTACGGGGTCAAGATTTCCTTGCAGGACCTGCCCCTGCACCTGCGTCCGCGCCTGAACCGGATCAGCGATCCAATCGAGCTGGACAACATTACAATCCAGTTGTCCGATTTGCGGGAGTGCGTGACGGGCGTCTTTGGCAAATACCGTTACGGGGACTTCTCCGCCCAATTCCTGAATGATCAGGTTGATGTAGCGGAGGCTGAATTCCTGGTAATGCTTCGGAGGAAGTACACCTGCCCAGCTATCGAAAATCTGGATCAAATCAGCACCGTGGTGAATTTTTCCCTTCAGGTACGCGGCGGTGGCCAATGCTATGCGCTCGAGTAAGGCATGACTCATTTTAGGGTCCCGGTAGAGCATTGCTCTCGCTTTGCTGAAGGTTTTGCTACCGCCGCCTTCTACCATGTAGGCGAAAAGCGTCCAGGGCGCACCCGCAAATCCGATTAACGGAACACGGTTATTGAGCAGTTTTTTTGTTGCGTCAAGAGCATCGTAGACGTAGCCCAAATGGCTGGGAGCATCGTGTGCCGGGCGAAGTTTTTCGATATCTGCCATCGATTTGATCACCTCCGGAAAACGAGGGCCTACCTTTTCCACCATGGTATATTTAAGGCCAAGCGCCTCCGGGATCACGAGAATGTCACTGAAAATGATGGCAGCATCAACACCTAGCTCATCAACTGGCTGTACCGTTACTTCAGCGGCCAGGTCTGGTGTTGTGACTAATTCAATAAATCCACTCAACTGCGCGCGCAGCGCGCGGTATTGGGGAAGGATACGCCCTGCCTGGCGCATAAGCCATACTGGTGGGCGTTCAACTTGTTCGCCGCGCGCTGCGCGGAGGAAGAGGTCATTATCGTACGTCATTAGCGCGAAGATATAGCACCAGCCTGTACACGACGAATAAGCAACGAAAACTGACAGGAAGGTGGCAGAGGGACGGCAAACTTAAAACATTTCCAAACTGTCCCAATGAAAAGTGTTGTAGCCATATCCCTCCCATTGACCGTAGGGTTTTAGGTGAAGCCAATAAACCTTTTTCCCGGAAACAAATTGAAACTGCAACAACTGCAACAACTGCAACAACTGCAACAACATTTCCCCTATGCCCGAATTACCCGAAGTCCACAATTTCAAGCAGTATTTTGATGCCGCCGCTACTAACCAGACGATTGACCAGCTGATTGTTCACGACGATAAGATCATTCGGAATATGAGCGGTCCGCTTTTCTCTGATGCGATGAAGGGAAGAACGATCAAAAGCTCCATTCGTAGGGGGAAATACTTATTCGCGCAGTTGGATAACGGCCACGATGTCTTGCTTCACTTCGGGATGACTGGGGATTTGAACCTTTACCAGGCAGAAGAGGATCGGGGGCGCTTTGAACGTTTTGCTTTTCATTTTCGAGATGGGAACATCCTCGGCTTCGATGACAGCCGAAAATTTGCCCGTATTCTCTACCTCGAAGATCGGGAAGGATACATTGAAGAAGTGGGCCTTGGGCCGGATGCGCTGGATTTGGAAGAAGACTATTTTCTGGCCAAAATGGAGGGGCGTAAGACTACCATTAAGGGCTTCCTCTTAAACCAGAAAGTGGTTGCTGGCCTCGGGAATCTGTACGTGGATGATTTGTGTTACCGTTTGAATCTGCACCCCGCTTCGCGGGTGAACGCTATTCCTGTTAAGCTCCGCAAGGCGATTTACCGGAAAATCGTTGACATGATGGTTTACGCAACCGAAAATGCACCTTATTACCGGGAGTATCCGGAGAAGTGGTTTTGGCATACTTGGCGTACGGAAGGACAACCAGACCCGGAGACTGGTGGCGAGGTTAAAGTTGATAAGGTGGCTGGGCGAACGACCTACTGGGTAGCAGGTCGTCAGAAAAAATACGGATAGCCCGCATTTGCGCTGCGGAACAATCCCTTGCGGCTAACCATCGGGTAGTGGCTTTCCTGGGCACCAAAAGACCTGAAGAAGGCAGCTACGCCGGGAATTTCTGATCCTTCAAAATCCAACATGTGCCCGGGGCCACGATGCTCCCTGATCACGCCCGCCAGCAGGCGGGCCATGCCGTCACGACTAAAGCCTTTTTGCGTTGATCCCGCGAATAGGTTGATGACCCGGCCTCGGACTACAGGAAAAAAGCCGGCAGCCAGTAACTCGCCGGCTTCTTCAATGCGGTATAGTTTACCCAGCCCGCGCTTGGTACTCGCTTCCATTAGCAAATGCACCTGGCGAAAGTGAGCAGGTGACAATCCTGCCTTTTTCCCGGAACTTGCCTTATAGACCGCCAACACTTCTTCGGGGGAGGAAGGCTGTAGTACATCAGTGGAGTAACGCCTGAGCTTTTTCCGTAAGGTCTTGCTGCAACCGCTGAGGATCTCCGCGTAGGGAGGACTGAGGTCCAAGGTCAGGTTTGTCCTGCGTTTCATCGAAAACCCTTGGGGGAGGGGAGTTGCAACAAAGCGGTCCAACAGGGGAATGTTACACGAAACAACGGTTCGTGGCAGTTGGGAAAGCATTGCCGCCAGGCTTGCCGGTGAATATTGCCCGTAGGGGCCGCCTTGCTGGGTGAAGGGAGCCCGGTGGATTTGCCGAAACGGACCGAGCGTACGCTTGATCGGTAGTGGGAGCACAAGACTGTAGTTTTCCGCAACGATGGCATCCCACCGGCTATCCGTTACGCCATCCAGCCACCAACTGAAACCATAGGGCAGCCTCGAGACGTCTGCGGCTACGGCAGCGTCCCAGCGGTTGCGGTCAATCGCATCGTGATGGAGGTATTGGAAATGCAGCGGAAAGGGAAGTAGTACGGTAGATGGGAGCGTTAGTCCTGTAAAGGCAACGCGAGACTATCCCATCTCTTCGTTGAGTGCTTTGAGCACATATTCCCGATACTTGAGCTGACGGAACTCCCGCCATTTGTCATAGTTCTTTGGGAATTTATTGAGCTCTCCTTTAAAAGTTTGAAAAGGGCGAGGACGCTTGAGGGCGTAGGTGAGGGCTTGCCACAATTCCTGGTTACGAACACGATCGGTAAATGCACGCATCACTTCGATGGCCTGAGGTGCTGGCATACGTTCTATGTGGATGTAAGCATCAGGATCAGTAGAGACATCCTGCATGATGGCCTCAAAAACTTCCGGATCGGCACGTACATTTCGCTCGGGATCATCTGCTACAAGCATACGTCCGTGTTCGCGGTGTACGTAAACCTCCATGCCGCGCCGAATGGCGGTGGCAGCTTCATTGAGTTCCAGATCACTTAGTTGAGGCATTTCTCAAAGGTTGAATTAAATGGGTCAGATTCGGGCTGCAAGGTAAAGCCGGAAATGTTAAGGTGGAAGCCTGGAGTGATCCTTACTGGAAATTCATTTATTAAAAGGTTGTTTTTCAGCAGATTGTGGATTTATTACGCTTTTGTAAGCGTACTGTTAAGCTATAATTATCGCTAAAGTCGTATCATTGGGGCAGTAGTGTTTATTAAATGTAGCTAAAGTCACATCATGGGAACGTTTGATTTAACGACGCTTGACTTCATTGTCATGGCCGTCTACGCCGTGTTCATTATTGGATACGGTCTTTACAGTGCAAAAGCCCAAAGTTCAGAAGAGTATTTTTTGGCAGGCAGGAACATGACCTGGCCAATCGTGGGTATCTCTTTGTTTGCCGCCAATATTTCCAGTTCGACGCTTGTCGGTCTGGCAGGCGACGCCTACAAAACCAATACGCAGGTATTTAATTACGAGTGGCTTGCTTCGGTAGTGCTCGTCTTTTTTGCCATCTTTTTTCTGCCCTTTTACCTCAAGTCGAAGGTCTACACGATGCCAGAATTCCTCGAACGCCGCTACGACGTACGTTCGCGTTATTACTTCAGCTTTATTACTATCGTGGGTAACGTTTTGCTCGATACTGCAGCCGGCCTATACGTCGGTACGGTAATCCTCAAACTGTTGTTCCCGGATTTGAGTACCCTCGCAATTGTAGCAATCCTGGCTATCGCGGCGGCAGCTTATACCGTTCCCGGAGGACTAAACTCCGTTATCCAAACGGAGGTCATCCAGGCAGTACTTCTGATTCTGGGTAGTTGTCTGATCACCTATTTCACGTTTACCGAAATTGGGGGATGGGATGCGATGATTGCGGGCCTGAACGAAATGGGTGCCGCTGGCACCCTTCCCGAGAACGGAGCCGCCTATAAACCGGGGAATGCCGAAGAGGTCCTGTCCCTCGTCCGACCGACGGGGCAGACCTGGCCTGAATTCTTCCTCGGGACTGGAGGAGACGGGTTTATGCCCTGGACGGGCCTGCTCCTGGGAGCTCCTATCCTCGGGTTCTATTTCTGGGCCAATAATCAGTTTATGGTACAGCGGGTGCTGGGGGCAAAAGACCTTAACCACGGCCGCTGGGGAGCCCTCTTCGCCGGCCTTCTGAAGCTTCCGGTACTATTCATTATGGTACTGCCAGGCACGGCAGCCATCATCTACATCCAACAGCAGGGTGGGCTACCTGATGGTTTCAATATTGCGGACATCAACTACCAACTCCCCGAAGGAGGTATTTGCCAGAACCTCGCCGAATGTCCTAATGCCACCTACCCGGTTTTGCTGTTCCAGATGTTGCCTAACGGTATCCTCGGGCTCGTGTTGGCCGGCCTGCTGGCGGCCATGATGTCTTCTGTATCGGCTACGTTCAACTCTGCTTCAACGTTGATTACGATGGACTTTGCCATCAAGATCAAGCCTGATCTGACCAGCAAGCAGCTAGTACGGATCGGACAGTTGGCTACCCTGGTACTGGTGGTTTTGGCTTGTCTATGGGCGCCGCAAATTGAGAAGTTCAGCTCTTTATGGGAATACCTCCAGCTGGTCCTTAGCTTCATTGCTCCACCGGTGGCCGCGGCATTTATTCTTGGCTTGTTCTCGACCAAAGCTAATGGCACAGGGGCTTTCATGAGCCTCATGTTTGGAGCTGCGATCAGTGCGGTATTCCTGGCTCTTGATCTCAATGAGGTGGAGAATTGGTTTACCGAGATGCACTTTCTGCACCGTACGTTCTACCTCTTCCTTACCTGTATGCTGATCAATTATGGCGTTAGTTTGGGAACTACGCCTCCCAGCGCCGAGCAGATTGAGAACTACACCTGGCGTAAGAGCATGATTGCCGAAGAGACTGCTGAATTGGAAGGCGTAGTTTGGTACAAGAATTACCGCATTCAGGCGGTAGTATTGCTGATCATTACCTTCCTGTTGGTCGGTTGGTTCTGGTAAACCGGTCTAAAGATTCGTAGCCTGCATCGTGTGGCTGGCCCTTTCGGGGCGCGGCCGCAGGTGCCAGGTATGTTGAAGTGAAAGCCGGGTCCTTGATCCGCAAGCTTCAGCATGCTCATGAATAACTGTTTGCTTTTGTAACCTACCTTAGCACCGGCGTCCGCGCCCTGAGAACAAAAAAGTAATTACCTATGGCCATGATTAACCTCAACGATATTTCCACCAGAGCACCCAAAGATCTTGAAAAGGATGACGTTAAGAAGATCGTCAAAGAACGGGCAAAACGAATAGCCGACCTGCACGAACAACTGGTGGCCGAGGGGAAACACTCGGTGTTGGTTGTCCTGCAAGGAATGGACGCCAGCGGTAAGGATGGTGCCATGCGGAACGTGTTTGGTGAATGCAGCCCCTTCGGGCTTCGTGCAGTTGGCTGGAAGAAGCCTACGGACCTGGAGTTTGCCCATGATTTTCTGTGGCGAATCCACAAAGAGGTCCCCGCAAAAGGGGAAATGGTGATTTTTAATCGCAGCCACTACGAAGATGTATTGATCCAACGTGTACACGGTTGGATTGACGAAACAACGGTCGATCGTCGATTTAAGGCCATCAACGCATTTGAACAACTACTGG
Source organism: uncultured Lewinella sp. (assembly GCA_964616365.1). GTDB lineage: Bacteria > Bacteroidota > Bacteroidia > Chitinophagales > Saprospiraceae > Neolewinella. Next base: position 25,591 of record CAZTTF010000154.1, read on the forward strand.
TCCACGACAACAATACGCTGGTCCTGAAATTCTACCTGCACCTGAGTAAAGACCAGCAGGCTGAGGAATTAATGGAACGGGTTAATGAATCGGACAAGCATTATAAGCACAACGACGGAGACTGGGATGAGCGGGAGCATTGGGATGCTTACCGGGAAGCCTACAACGATGCGCTAAATCGCAGCGAGATACCCTGGCACATTATCCCGGTAGACCAGCGCTGGTATCGCGACTACCTGATGACGGAGATCATGGTCAACGCACTGGAGGGTCTTGCTATGGAGTGGCCGGCATTGGATTCGGAACGTAAATGGTAGTCAGCTAAACGAGCCGCCTTCGTATGAGTGGAACTGACTTTTTTGCCAGTTCCCGTGAAGTCATGCCTGGTGGATCTTGATCAAATGGCGCGGAAAAATTCCGGCTATTAATCTTCTGCGCTTTTGCTGCGTTCCTATTGGACTTTCACCATCCACCAACAACAACATTGATGAAGACTTTGATCCTGGGAGCCACGCCAAACTCGGACCGCTTCGCCTACCTGGCAGCAAATAAGCTTGTTAACAACGGGCATGAGATCGTAAACGTGGGGATCAAGCAGGGCGCTGTTGCAGGCGTTGAGATTCTGAATGGCCAACCCGAGCTGGAGGGTATTGATACAGTGACGCTGTACATTGGCGCAAAGCGCCAACCGCCGTATTATGATTGGTTGCTGGGACTCAAGCCCAGGCGGATCATCTTTAATCCCGGGACCGAAAACCCCGAGCTCTCCATGCTGGCCAGGGAGCAAGGGATTGAAACGTTGCCTGCCTGTACCTTGGTAATGTTGGGGTCGGGGCAGTACTAAACTGAAAATATGTCTGGTAAGCAGGTCTCAGGGTTGTTGCGCGTGGCGGCGGCTGGTGTAGCCATTGGATTGGCTGTTACTGCCTTGCGGTATGACCTTCCGCTCCGCACGTTGCTGTGGGATGAACATTGGTGGGGGTGGTTTGCTAAGCTCTTAGGATATTCCTGGAAGGATTGGGTGACCAGTCCTCAGGTCGATGAGGTGATCATGTTGCTCGGCCGGTCAATAGGTTGGCTGCTGTTGCTCGGTGGGGGGCTGCTCCTGGTTGTTAGGAAGCCGGTAAAAGCGATTTGGGTTGTTTTTTTTATTTTACTCATCCAGCATTTTCTTCTTTGGAAAGATCACTTTTGGAACCTGGGACACTTACTGGAATTTGCCCTCCAAACCGGGGCGCCGTTGATTTTCCTGTATTGGATACGGCTGCAAGACCGTCCTCTGGTTGCTGGGGCTCACAATTACAATAGGTACTGGTTTATCGTGCGGCTATTGATTGCATCCACTTTTATCGGACATGGATTTTATGCTGCTGGGGTCCATCCGGTCCCGGCAAATTTTATTTTCATGACTCAGAGTGGATTGGGGGTAGGGGAGGCCGTTGCCCGACAACTCTTGTTGGTGGTGGGCGTACTTGATTTCATGGCGGCTATTCTCCTGATGCTGCCGTTCCGAAAAGCACAGATAGGGGCGATGTTGTGGATTATCCCCTGGGCGGTTCTGACAACCCTGGCTCGTTTGTGGAGCTACGGCGGATTGGTATCATTCGACACCCTGCTCTGGCAGTGGTTACCCGAAGTTGTGCGGCGCTTTCCGCACGTGTTGGTCCCCGTTGCTTTGTGGCGCGCGTTGCGCGCCGATCAGAGTTTAAAATTAGGCTCAAGCACGTGACCTTGTGCGTCGTAGAAGTCACGGATGATCTGTAGCGCTTCCTCGGGAGTATCGACGATAGGGATAAGGTCCATGTCTCTAGGAGAGATTGTTTGCTCCTTGTCGGCCATCATTTCCTGAATCCACTGTTTCATGCCGCTCCAGTATTCAGTACCTACCAGCATCACGGGGACTTTAGAAATCTTGCCCGTTTGGATTAAAGTCAACACCTCAAAAAGCTCATCTAGCGTGCCAAAGCCACCGGGGCAGCAGATAAAAGCCTGGGCATATTTTACGAACATTACCTTGCGGACAAAGAAGTATCTAAAATCAATGTCCTTGTCGTGATCAACGAAAGGATTAGAACTCGTTTCGAAAGGTAAATCGATATTCAGCCCAATACTAGCCCCTTTTTCAAGGTGGGCTCCTCTATTGCCGGCTTCCATGATGCCAGGCCCTCCCCCCGTAATCACTCCGTAGCCCTCTTTCACCAACGCGCGGCCAATCTCTGTAGCTAGTTTATAATATTTATGCTCTGGCTTAGTTCGGGCAGAACCAAAGATGGATACACATGGACCAATTCTGTTCATGACTTCAAAAGCATCCACAAATTCGCTGATCACTTTAAACATGGTCCAGCTGTTTTCACCGGTCATGTCTGCCTCCCAACGAAGGCTGCTTTGGTTGTGTAGGCGGGAATTTTTACTCATCAGGGGGGTATTATATTCAATTTGGCTTTCGCACGAGCAATCTTGAACGTATTGCTGCAAACAAAGTTGTTCTACGGAATTTAATGTTGCCTTAAACGTGGAAACCGTAGGAAGTTTTTGTCCACGGTGCGCTATTTGGGCGGAAGGACCTTGTTTGCAAAAGGGGAAATAACTTTTTTGTCAAAAAAGGTAGGAAAAATGGATTTGGAGGCAACGGTTTTTGTCTTTCTGTCGTTCTTTCCAGCGAATATTCGCTAGAGCGAAAACCATAAGGCTCAATAAGACCAACATTCCCATGACAACATCTTCCGTTCAAGTTCAGGCTCCGCTTACCCGTTCAGCTGCTATCATGCAAACACTGAGTACTGAGTTACAGGTTCCCAATCACCGTTTGTATGCCTTCACCCGTCTTCGTGATGATCTCTTCCTGGACCCAATGGACATCAAATTGTTGATTGCCAGCCTTGAGCGTAATCTTGAGTATTACCTGACGGACGAAGAGACTGCCCAGATCGAAACAGTGGGAGATATCCAACGCTTCTTCCTCCGCTAAAAGATTTAAGGCATTGAGGCAGCAAGCTTACTTAGCCGTTGCTTGCCTTTAGTTGCGGGTAACATCATTTACTTGCTGTAGTACAATACCCAAGGATAGACAGGTTATTGGGGCTTTCCCAACTCGAAATTGAACTGGTATCCCTGATACCTGCTTTGCAGGTGTAGGGTACTATCGGTAAGTTCAGTGATTTCATACGTTAATGGGAGATCAATTCCCTCGGTAGTGATCTCTGTGCCTTCAATGGAGTAGGTTCCGTCTTTTTCGTTACCCATTAGGTTCGTTACCAAAGTTCCGTCCTCCTTAAACTCGTAGAAAAGGCCGTCCAGGGTAGCTGTCTCCATATTGTTACGGAGGGCACGCTTAAGCTCCCAGTTGCTACCCGGAACAACGGCTTCTGCGGCCAGATCATCATTGCTGCCACAGGACGTGAACAACAGTAGGGAACAGGAGAAAACGAATAGAAGAGAACGCATGTGGGAATGACTTATGGTGTTGGTAAAGTAAAAGCAGAAAGGGGAAAGTTAAGTAATACGGCTGGATTATTCTTTGGCAGCTGCCCGTCTTAACCGGTCATTGATTGCCTTCCCGAGTCCTTCATCTGGTACCTGGTCTACGTAGACTTTGGTATAATCACCTGCCGCAATAACGCGCAGTGTAGCAAATAGATTTGCCGCTGCTTCTGCTAGATCACCCTGGGCCGAAAGGTTATACAGGGTAATTGGTGATAACTCGTCTGTTTGGCGGGTACTTCCAAAGGTTATCAATGCCTCCTGGCCGATACTTGGCGTGTTGGGTGTAAAATGTTTGTCTATTAAAACCATAGGAACACCAGGCGAGTAGTGTTTACTGAGCATTCCGGGGGCATCTGGTCTGCTGCTACTGTGTGTTTTTACGTCCAGTGGACTACCTAGTATCTCAGTCAATTGCTCAATGGGTAACCCGCCCTTTCTTAATACGGTGGGCTTTCCTCC
>CAZTTF010000155.1:0-5788 GCA_964616365.1 uncultured Lewinella sp.
AGGGTTGGTGGATGCAGGTCCCAAGTTCAGAAAGCTTAGCGGCAGCGGCAGCTAGTGGTTCCGCTTTGCGGGAGCAGATGACCACTTTGGCCCCCAGTTTTAACAGGTGTTCGGCAATGCCGTAGCCGATACCGGAGCGTCCTCCGGTTACGAGGGCGACTTTGTCTTGAAAAAGGTTGGGCGCGTACATGTAGAATGTATTATGTTCTTAAAGGTCCGGCTACCCATGGCAGGGCCGGAGATAATCAGTCATAGCCAAAGGTCCCATCCCGGGCCCATCAGGTAGGGCATCGAGCAAAGGGGGGCGTTTAGCCATACTGCTGCGCACGTGCAGCCTGCTCCTGCATAGCCGCCACCATATCCGCTTTCAGGGTAGCAATGAGCGTTGCAGCCGGCGGGTTGTCATGGATTGTGGCCACTCCGTGGCCAGCACTCCAAAGGTTCTTCCAGGCTTTAGCTTCGTGTTCGGCGCCAAAATCTGCTTTCCCTTTTTGATCCCACATCTCTTTAGTGATACCAGCTGCTTCCAGGCTGCCCACCATCCAGTTGGCCGGAATACCGGAAACGGACGCGGTGTAGACAATCTCCCGCGTACCGGAATCAATAATCATTTGCTTGTAGCCATCATCAGCCACCGCTTCCTTGGTATTGATGAAGCGCGTCCCCATATAAGCCAGATCTGCTCCCATTTGCATGGCTGAAGCAACGTCCCGTCCGGTAGAGATGGCCCCTCCCAGCAAAATAAGTCCATCAAACATTGACCGGATCTCCGTAACAAAAGGCATTGGGTTAAGTGTACCGGCATGACCACCCGCACCGGCAGACACCAGAATCAAGCCATCACAACCAGCATCAATCGCCTTTTGGGCGTGGTAGGTATTAGTAACATCATGAAAGACGAGTCCGCCGTAACTGTGCACAGCATCTACCACATCTTTTACCGCTCCGAGGGAAGTAATAACTACCGGTACTTGCTGCCGAACGATCACCTCCAGGTCGGGCATTACCCGCGGATTGGTTTTGTGCACAATCAGGTTAACACCGTAAGCAGGCATTTTCTTTCCTGTCCGCTCCTCTTCGGCAGCCAGTTCCTTCTTGATCTCAATGACCCACTCTTCGAAACCTTCGGTTGTCCGGTTATTAAGCGCCGGGAAGGTTCCCATAATGCCATTTTTACAGCATTCCAAAACCAGCTCCTGGCGGGAAACGATAAACATGGGCGAGGCAACAATTGGTAAGGAGAGGTTCAGGCTCTCCAGGATTTCATGACGACTTTTCATAGGGAGGCAAGTTAGCGAAATTTCGCTAACAAAGAAAAGAAGATCGTTCCAAGAACTCGCCTGCCTCTTCTACGGTCAGTTAGTCTACGGTTCGGTCGAATCGGTTTTGCCTGATTGACGAAATAACGACATGCCAACGACAAGCTATCGCCGGCACCGCACCTTCTAACTACCTAAGCACTGCACCTGCGGCCGCGCCCGAACGCCTATTGCACCACTACCCTTCCCGTAGCCACGCTCCCCCCGGCTGTTTGTACACGGTAGATATACGCTCCCGGATCAAGGCCGGCACTCCGAAGATCGACCGACAAATTCGGCCCGCTGCCCGCCAGCGTTGTCACTTGTTTGCCGTGGAGATCGTACAGGCTAAGCGTAGCAATATAGTCGTTGGTCGTGAGGCGAACCTGGACGGCAGCAGTGGCCGGATTTGGAAAGACCTCCAGCCCAAGTTCAGTAGCAGTTGCCGGATACACAAGATCCGAGAGCATCGAACGAAGACAGTTGTTATCGTAAAACGCCTGTACGCTATCTGCCGCGGCCAGAATAGGCGTATCATCGGGGCAGTTATCCGGGTACTCCAGGTTAAAAATTGTGGATACGGCCAGGGAGAAGGTTCCGGACTGACCTGCGGGCAGATCAAAAGGTCCGAGCGCATACACCCCGGTAAAAACCAGAAAAGAGCCTGGCAATGCTTCGCATAGCCTCCAGGGTAATCCATTTTGCATAGGGCCTCCGTCGAAAGCCATCCGCGTGGTATCTCCCATGGGTGTATTGCCTATTCCTCGCCGCGTTAGCGAACGCCCGGTTGTAGTAAGACCACTTAATAGGTTGTAATACTCCTCGGGCAGGGAGGGGTCGGTAAAATCAGCAGGAGGTGTACCAAGAGGGAAATCTATAGTAGCTACGAAACTTCTTCCTTCCACCCCCAAGGGCGTAGTTGATAACTGTTCATCGGTAAACTGAAATATCGTAGCTGGTCTCATGCTATCAGCTGATACTACTCCTGCACCACAATTTTCTTCAGGAAGGCCGGTTTGATTATGGGCGAAAAAAATGCCTCGTTCGGCATCACTGGCGACATCATCGTTGAGAAAACAACCAATATCCGGGTCAACCCAAATTCCGGCATGAGCATCCAGCATATCTTCACTGCCACGGTTGATGATTTTAAAGTCGTAAAAAGTTGTTCGGTGCAAGAGGTCATCCGCCGAGGCAACGGCATAAGCCAGCACTTGTACCTCCACCTGTAGGATGTTCGGCGCGCCAGTTTGGCGGTGTACCCGGCTGTCGTTAAATACCCACCATACCGCCTGATCTCCACAAAATGCAGGATAGTCTCCATCGAGTGGATTGTAGACGCCGTCCCGGTTTTCGTCCCAAAAAGGAGCCAAACCACCACTACTGCCAGGCAATTCAAACCCGTGTACTTGAGCGAAGAAGGGGTTACCGGAGGCAGGCCACCCGGCAATTTGGGGCGCAAGGTTATCAGCAGTGACCGTACCGGCTTGCCAGGCCGATCTAAAAGCATCTACCGTCACCCGCGAGGCTTTGAAAAAGCGATCCCAATCGGCACAATCCCCAAAATGGCTTCCATCCGGGTTTAGGGGGCCTGGTTGATAGTCAAAACTACCAGAGGCCCGCCCATAACGTTGTGCGGCCAGTTTAATATTTCCTCCCGGGTCACGCGCGGCCATCCAGAAGCCTCCGGCCCACATCATATTGGTTTGCTTGCCATTAGGGGAGTTGGGCTCATCGGACACGATATAGCCGCCATTCTGTCCATCCCACCAAATGTCTCCACCCGTAGTAAGGGTGGCCCTAACGCCGTTCGCTTCAAGAGTTGTAGTGGCGGTAGGGATGCACTCCTGGGCGCGGACGCAGGTGCAAAGCGCAATATAAATAAGCAGTGTAAGTAGGGTTCTTATTGTGTGCATTCTATAAAAATATACTCGTCAGACTTAGCAGCCAAACCTGAATAAGTCATTGCCAACCAGACGACTAACTCGTTACTCCACTACCTTTCGTTCATATCATGGATAAGGCGTTTTATTCTGTCGACGGCTACCTCTTTTCAGCACCAAAAACCTGTATCCGCTGTCTCCAGATACTGTCGGTTACCATACTTAAAAACTATCCAGTACCTTACCCTTCATTAGAACTATCGATTATGCAATTTCCTACCCTCCTGGATGCCTTTTACTACCGGGAAGAAAACTGGGCAGACCGCCCGTACCTCCACCAGCCGTTTGGTGAAAACTGGGAAACTTATTCCTGGGCTGAAGTTGGCCAGATGGCCCGCAAGGTAGCCACCTACCTAAATTCGCTGGACCTCCCCGCCGGAAGTAACATCGGCCTGGTGTCGAAAAATTGCCGGGAGTGGATCATTGCGGACCTTGCCATTATGATGGCTGGTCACATCAGCGTACCATTTTTCGCTACGCTAACCGGCGACCAGATCGCGGAAGTACTTCACCTCGGTGATGTTGCCTTGCTCTTTGCCGGAAAAACGGAAGTTTGGGACGACATGAAAAACGGTGTTCCTGAAGATATGCCCGTCATCCGCTTCCCCCATTATCAGGGAAATTCGGAGATCAAACGCGGCAAAGACTGGAACGAGATCCTGGAGGAATGTGCCCCCATGGAAGGCCGGACAGAAATAGACCCCGAAAGCTTGTGGACCATCATTTTCACCTCCGGAACAACCGGTACACCAAAAGGTGTGATGCTGAAAAACGATGCCATCATGGCGCAGGTGCGCGCCACCAAAGACCTCAACCCGCTGCGGCTAGACCTCAACGGCAACAATAAGTTTTTCTCCTTTCTGCCCCTCAACCACGTAGCGGAACGCGGAGTGATCGAGTGCATGAGCCTGGTATATGGCGCTGAGATTTCCTTCACCGAGAGCATAGAGCGCTTCCCGGCCAATTTGCAGGACGTGCGCCCTACCCTCTTCTTCGCCGTTCCCCGCATCTGGACTAAACTCAGGGGCGGCATTCTCGCAAAAATGCCTCAAGAGAAGCTAGAACGTCTCCTCAAAATCCCGATCCTCTCCTGGATCGTGAAACGCAAGATCGCCAAGGGTCTGGGCCTAGATCGCTCAACGATCCGCATTACCGGAGCAGCCGCTATTCCCGTTGCCACAAAAGCCTTTTTTGCCAAGATCGGCTTACCGCTTTCCGAGGCCTACGGCATGACGGAGAACTGCGCCACCAGCCACATGCAGCACCCGGAGAATAGCAAGCCAGGCTCAGTCGGGCCAGTACAAGGCGGCACGGAGTGCCGCATCGACCCCGAAACCAATGAGGTCCTCACCCGTGCTCCCTACACCATGTCTGGCTACTACAAGAGCCCCGACAAAACTGCAGAGACCATTACTGACGGCTGGCTCCATACCGGAGATCAGGGTAGAATAGACGAAGATGGCTTCCTCTTCCTTACCGGAAGGGTAAAAGACACCTTCAAGACGGCCAAGGCCAAGTTTATTGTCCCCAGTGAAATCGAGACCAAATTCGACGATATGGATGAAATTGAGCAGCTTTGCCTGCTCGGACTGGGGATGCCCCAACCCGTACTCGTCATCACCCTTTCGGAGGCCGCGCGGGCCCAGCCCCGCGAAGCCGTTACCGCAGCGCTCCAACAGCGACTCAGCGCTGTCAACGAGAAGTTGGCGAGCTACAAGAAGGTTGCCGCCCTGGTCATTGCCAATGAAGACTTCACCGTGGAGAACAATCGCCTCACCCCTACACTCAAGGTCAAACGCCCGCAGGTACACCAGGCTTACGTAGACAAATTAGGCGCCTGGATTGAAGACGAGGCAGGCGTAATCTGGGAGTAAAAGCAGGCAAATAGTAAGTAGCTAAGTAATGGATAGTCGGGTAGTGGGTAGTCCAGGCAGTCTACAACTGATAACTGTTTGAGTACCTTCTACCTGACTATTTGGCTTTCTGCTACTTTACCACTTGACTACCAAGCATTTGACTACTTGACTACATTCTACTTGACTATTTGACTATTCGACCACTTGACTACTTGACCTCCTACTATGCTTAACGATCCCCGTACCCAAAATGGCTGGGCCCTTTTCGACTGGGCGAACTCCGCCTTTGCCCTGGTCATCACGACCGCCATTTTTCCGCCCTATTTCGCCGGGGTTATCGACGATAAATTTACCGTACTGGGCTTCGAGTTTTCTGACAGTGCCTGGCTTACGTTGACCATCACGCTAAGCTACTTTGTTATTGCCCTGCTTTCTCCCCTGCTGTCCGGCATCGCTGACGCAGGCGGCAGGCGTAAGGGCTTTCTCCGATTTTTCACCATTATGGGAGGTTTGGGCTGTATCTCCCTCTTCTTTTTTGATGGGATGGACAATTTGGTGACCGGTACGCTTGGCTTCGCCGGAGGCCTGATCGGCTTCGCCGGAGGCCTCGTTTTCTACAATAGCTTTCTCCCCATTATTGCTACCCCCGACCGCTTCGACAAGCTCAGTGCCAAAGGTTTTGCCATGGGGT
>CAZTTF010000156.1:0-10658 GCA_964616365.1 uncultured Lewinella sp.
CGTTGAGTTCGTCGTCAAAGTCAGAGGCGTCAATTTCCTCAAACCACAGCAAGTCTCCGTTGAGGTCTGCTTTAGCGATTACCGCTTTATTGAAGTTATTCGTTGAACCGACAAAAGCCAGCTGGCCGTCGGAAGTCCGAATAATGTCTTCCATTTGCTCGTTATCCGTAGTAGCGTTAAGCGTCTTGCTCCACTGCAGTGCGCCGTCGGCACTAATGCGGTAGAGGGCAAGGTCGCTGTCGGCGCCCGTACCATCTTCGACGTTGGCGCCGATGATGAAGTCACCGTTTACAGCATTCACTGCTCCTACGCCCTGATGGTCAAAGTAGCCACCATAAGTAGCGCGCCATTCTTCGTCACCATTATCGTTAACTTTAATGGCTAGCACTTCTCTCCGGCTGGAAGTACCCTGGTTGCGGCTGCCGGTAATCAGGTAGCCGCCGTTTTGGGCGGCAATGATGTGGCGGCCACGCTCATTGATGCCGTCCAGGCTGTAAGCTCGGCTGAAGAGCAACTCTCCGCGGCGGCTAATCTTTAGTAGGAAGGTTTCGTCAGGGCTTTGCGCAGTTTGTTGGCGCGATCCTATTACCAGGAAGTCGCCTTCTGGGGTTTGCACCACATCTTCACCGAATTCCTGAAAACCGTCGTCAAAACGTTTTTCCCATACTACAGTGCCATCTACATCAGTACGTACTACGAATATGTCAAGGTCATTATCGTCGCCCAAAACTCCTTCCGAAACGCCTACTTCAATGAAGCCATGGTCGCGGGTTTGGAGCACATCCCGACCTACGTCGGCTTTTGGGCCACCAAATGATTTTTCAAAACCTTGTCCGGTGAGGGGGAAACAGAGGCACAGCAAGACCAGCATCAGGGCCGCGCGGCGGCACTGACAACCAAAGGTCGTATCCGTGGGTCGCTGTTTCATTGTCACTTTTTTAAGGTCGCTATCCGTTGATTGCCTTACAAAGGTGGGGCGGGAAAAGCCCAAGGCAAAGAACACATTCGACACTTTGTTGAAAAAATAAGCTCTTTTTTCTGTAATTTGCATAGGGCTAAAATAGTTGTTAAGCCTAATAAATATAAGGGTTTGTGCAATAATGTGTGTTGATAATTCCGTTGAAAAAATATGCCTTCTACTGTTGAAAATAATCCGCTGATTTCTTTATATCGGGCACTTGACAAGTCAGATGTCCGACGTTTAGGTAAGTGGTTAGATAGTCCTATTCACAATCAGCGTGATGATGTACAAGCCTTACACGCCTATTTAACAACGTCTGACCGCCTAAATAAGACGAGCGCGCTGGCCAAAACGCGTATTTGGAAGAAGATATTCCCGCAGGAGCCTTTTAATGATGCACGTTTGCGGCAAACTTTCCATTGGTCACTCAAAGCTACGGAGGCTTTTTTAGCTTATTCGCACTGGAGCCAGGATCCAATTCAGGAGCGCCTGGCGCTGACCAAGGCCATCCAGACCCTAAACCTCGCGGGGCCTGCGGCCCGCAGTCTGGGCAAGTCCCGCAAAATGCTCGATGATGTACCCCTGAAAGATGAGCACCGCTGGCGACAACAGTACGAATTGGAACTACTTCAGGATGAACACCGAACCTATTATCGGTTAAACGAAGCTCCCCGTTTCCAGGAGATTGCGGATACACTGGATATCACCTACCTCATCGAGAAGTTGAAAGCTAGCTGGAATATGCTCTTCAACCAACGGGTGGCAAAAAGGCAGTTTAGGGTTAATTTCCTGGAAGAGGTAGTAGGATACGTTAAACAGCTGGACCTAAGTCAATACCCCGTACTGGCTATCCACTATTACGGATACCTGGGCCTGACGGATGATGACGCAAGCGGTAAAACTTTGAGTCGGCTGCGGGATGCCGTGGAGAAGCACGGCAAGTTGCTGTCCGAAAAAGACCTGCGCTACGTTATCCTGATGGCCATCAATATCTGTATCTCCAACATTAACCTGCAGCGGGATTCTTATCTCCGCGAAGCCTTTGAGTGGTACCGCCTCGGATTAGACGAAGACGTTATCGCAGAAAATGGGCGAATCACCCGGGCCACCTTTATAAACATTGTAGCAAATGCGATTAAACTGGAAGAATACGACTGGGCCAGACAGTTTATCGAGGACAATTCCGGGTTGCTGGAAGAGGAGACGCGGCAGAATACCGAATACTTCGCCAGGGCACGTCTGGGGTACGAGCAAAAAGCCTACGCCGAGATCATGCCCCTGCTGGTCCAGGTAGATTTCAAGCATCCGATCTACAACCTGTTTGCTAAAACGCTCCTGTTAAAAATTTACTACGAGCTGGAAGAGCTCGACCTCGTCGAGAATCAGATCGATGCGATGTTTACCTACATCCGACGTAAGAATCTCCCTGACCTCCACCACAACAACTTCAATAACATTGCCCGCATGACCCGACAGCTAAACCGCCTGGGGCCTGATAAACGCAAAAAGGAAGCGCTGAGGGAGAAAATCGAAAGTACCTCGCCGCTGACGGAGAAAAAATGGTTGCTCGAACAGCTTGAGCAATTGTAGGGCGCGGCCGCAGGTGCCGGGTAAAGACCAACTCCGCCTCTTGCTGCTTTCCCTGCACCTGCGACCCCGCCCAGTCCCGACTCCAAAATCATGCACGCCTGCCAACACTCCAAGTATTTAGGCGTTGTATCCCTTTATTGTGTCATCAAACTACCGAACATGCGCTATTTCGCGTTGCTGCTACTGCTTAGCGTCAGTACAATTTCCTTCGCCCAGACTGAGTCCATCACCCTCGAAGACATCTGGGCCCGTTATACCTTTTTCGGCGCTGGTGTCAGCGGATTCAACTTCCTGCAAGATGGCCGTTCTTTCACCCGGCTGGAGAACAACGCAGTCGTGAAATACGACCTTAAATCTGGTAACCGTACCGGCACCCTTGTCAGTGGAGCAGATTTACCCAAACAGGATGGGTTTGACGGTAATATCGATAGTTACTCCTTTAGCGCGGATGAGACCCAGCTGCTGATCAGTAGCCAGACTGAACAACTGTTTCGTCGCAGCTCACAGTCCTATTTCTTCGTCTACAACCTGAAGACGGAGACCCTAACGCCCGTTTACGCTTCTAAAAAGCACCGGCTGGCAACGCTCGATCCCAGCGGCAAACGCGTCGCGTTTGTGGTCGACAACAACGTCTGGATCAAAGAACTTGCCTCCGGAGCATTAACCCAGGTTACCTCCGATGGCGCAGTAAACGAAATCATTAACGGTGCTGCCGACTGGGTGTACGAAGAAGAGTACTCTTTCAGCCGGGCCATCCACTGGAGTCCGGAAGGAAATTACCTGGCTTACCTCAAGTTCAACGAAACAGCGGTGCCGGAATTTACTTACACTGACTTTCACGACGGTATGTACCCGGAGTACAACACTTTCAAGTACCCTAAGGTAGGAGAGGAGAACAGTACCGTATCTCTACATGCCTATGCCGTCTCTACGGGCACAACTAAAGATCTGGCTACCGTCAACCGTAGTGCTTCCGAAGAATGGCACTATCTGCCAAGGGTACAATGGACAACCGAGGACCACGTGCTTTCCGCACAATTTCAGAACCGTCACCAGAGCAAACTGGAACTGCGGACTTTTGACCTGAAAAAGGGAGCAACAAAAGTTGTCCTCAGTGAGTCCAGTAAGTACTACGTCGACGTTCACGATAACCTGACCTTCCTTCCTGATGGGAAGCAATTCATCTGGACCAGCGAAACCGACGGGTACAACCATATCTACCTGCACAACCTGTCCGGAGATGCTCCGGCTAGGCAAATCACCTCGGGAAAGTGGGATGTGACGAATTTTTACGGACTTCATGACGGCCAGGTGTACTTCCAGGCCGCTAAAAACAGCCCGATGCAGCGGGAGGTGTACGTGAAGAGCATCAAAGGCAAGGATGCGCCGCGGCCACTGGCCGCGCAGCCGGGCACGAGCTCTGCCCAGTTTTCTGACACCTATGATTACTTCGTACTTACACATTCCACCATTAACTCACCCGCTAAGGTCACGGTGATGGATGGGGACGGCGAGGCCGTCCGGGAAATTATCGACAATGCTTCGTTGGCGCAGAAGATGCAGCGGTATGGCTGGCAACCCGTCGAGTTTTTTGATTTTGAAACGGAAGAAGGGACAACGCTAAACGGCTACATGATCAAACCTGAGAACGTCGACGACGGAAAAGAGCACCCACTCTTGATGCACGTCTACGGCGGCCCCGGCAGTCAGCAAGTACTGGACAACTGGCGCGGAGCAAATATGGCCTGGTTCCAGATGCTGGTACAGCAGGGGTTTGTTGTCGCCGTGGTGGATAACCGTGGTACCGGTGCTCGTGGCGAACTGATGAAAAAGCAAACCTACCTGACCTTGGGTAAGCAGGAGACAGAAGACCAGATCTCAGCAGCCAAATGGTTAGGGGCAAAGACCTTTATTAACAAAGACCGGATCGGCATCTTTGGCTGGAGCTACGGTGGCTTCATGGCCCTGCACTGTATCCTGCAGGGAAGTGACGTTTTTGCCGCGGCTGTTTCTGTAGCCCCCGTGACGAACTGGAAGTGGTACGACACCATCTACACTGAGCGGTACATGCGGACCTACGCGGAGAACCAAGCAGGCTACGACGAAAACAGCCCGATTCACTACGCTGACCGTCTTAAGGGAGACCTCCTGCTTGTTCACGGCATGGGAGATGACAACGTCCATTTTCAGCATACCGCCGAAATGGCCAACGCTTTGATCATGAATAACAAGCAGTTCGATACCTACTTCTACCCCAACCGTAACCACGGTATCTACGGCGGCCCCACCCGCCTTCACCTGTACACCAAAATGACCAACTTCCTGCTGGAAAGCATTGGTCCCGCTACGACGAAATAGGTTATTGACAGCAAAAGCTACCATCTTATTCGGGAAGGGCGTAATCACTTGTGGTTGCGCCCTTCCTGTATCTAACGTCAGGTTTGGACGAGACAATAATGCAAGTTGCTGACTATCATGCTCTAATTCTCGTGACCAACAGACGGCATAAACCAAAAAAAGTGTTCAGTCCACTTCAACAAGAAGAAACCAAGCATCGTTGCCAAACCTCGCGTTATATCTAAAGAAAGGCTTACGGATGTTTGTGGCCTTATTGCGCCAGTCAACCCTTCAGCCTCCGCCGTCGTTTCGTTTTTATGCTAAAGTGGATTCTGATCCTACCGATCCGTTTTTATCAGCTGGCCTTGTCGCCACTGTTGGGGCCCAATAAATGCCGGTATCAGCCGACGTGCTCTTCCTATGCCATTCAGGCGATTGAAGAGTGGGGGATATTTCGCGGCTCCTGGTTGGCGGTAAAGCGTATTGGCAGCTGCCACCCTTGGGGTGGCCACGGGCATGACCCCGTCCCGAAGCGGCCTCCGGCTATGCCCGAAGAGACTGCTGCTAAGGAAGACTAGCCGCTGCACGAGCATGCGTCTGAGCTGTCTGGTTACCTGGGGATCCGGCTTCTTAGCAATTTGCCCAATCTCCCGCTATCCGTACTTGATCAGATCTAATAAGTCTTCGGCACTCAGGCTGGCGCTTTGCTCCGTACCGGCCAAAAGGCTATCTGCGAGGTCCCGTTTTTCGTGGTGCAGTTTGACGATCTTCTCCTCAATGGTGTTTTCGCTGACGAAACGCAGGACCGTAACTGGTCGTTGTTGTCCGATCCGGTGCGCGCGGTCGCTAGCCTGGTCTTCTACTGCTGGGTTCCACCACGGATCGAGGTGGATAACGTAATCTGCAGCGGTTAGGGTGAGGCCCGTTCCACCAGCCTTGAGGCTGATGAGGAAGACGTCTCCTTCTCCGCGCTGGAAGGCCTGCACGGCTTCATCACGCTTCTTGCCGGGCGTACTACCGTCGAGGTATTGGTATTCAATCCCTTCCTGCTGTACCCAGTTTTCCACCAGCTTGAGGTGGCGGACGAACTGCGAGAAGATGAGCGCCTTGTGGCCAGACTCCTTGATCTCCCGAATCGTCTCCGCGAGTAACTCCAGCTTTGAACTGTCGATGTTGACGGAGGGGTCGACCATTTTGGGATGGCAGGCTGCCTGGCGGAGCTTCATCAATTCTGCCAGAATCTGGAAGCGCTTGTTCGGCCCTTCGCTGTCGTCGATCTGCTCCAGGGCGCGCTGGCGCAGCGCCTCGTAGAAGGCGCGTTCTGCAGCAGAAAGCTCCACGGTAAGGGTGACTTCAGTCTTTGGTGGTAGTTCTTCAAGGACTTCCTCTTTCCGGCGGCGGAGAATGAACGGCTGAATCAGACGGCGCAGCTGCTGCCGGCGCTCATTATCGTTCGTCTTCGTAATCGGAATAGTATATTTCTCGTTGAAGCGCTGGAAACTGCCGAGCAGTCCTGGATTGAGGAACTGGAACAAGTTCCAAAGCTCTCCCAGGTGGTTCTCAATTGGCGTACCGGTAGTGGCTACCCGGAAGTCGCCCTGCAAGCTCATGGCTACCTGACTGCGTTTGGTGCCTCGGTTTTTAATCGCCTGTGCTTCGTCAAGGATGATGGTGCCAAAGCGCTTGGCAGCCAGTGCCTCTCCTTCGAAGGGTAGCAAGCCATAGCTGACAACGAGCATGTCATAAGGACCGACAGAGGCGATCATTTCAGCCCGGTCACCCTGTCCGAGTAAGACTGGGTTCAGAGTAGGAGCAAATTTTGCGGCTTCCCGAATCCAGTTTCTGGTAACGGAGGCTGGGGCAATAACGAGGGCTGGCCCGGCTTCCGCGCGGGCTTGCAGCATGGCCAATCCCTGGATGGTTTTACCCAGGCCCATATCGTCAGCCAGGCAGGCTCCTACGCCCCAATCGGCCAGGCGCATCAGCCAGCGGAAACCATCGAGCTGGTAAGGGCGTAATTCTGCTTTGAAGGTACTTGGCACGCGGGCGATCGTCTGCCCGACAGTCTGAATGCGCTGCAGGCTTTCCCGCCAGGCAATATCTGCTTCAAACTCTCCGAGTTGATCCGCAACATCATCCAAAATACCGGCCGCAAGTGGGTGAAGTTGCATGCCATCTTTTCCCTGGCTCATCAACCCTTCCATTTCCCGCAGTTTCCTCCGCAGGTTTTCGGTAAGTGCGACGTATTGGCCTTCGCTTAACTGGATGAAGCGGCTTTGCTCATTTTCGGCCACCTTTTCCATCAGCTCCCGGAAGTTGATCACCTGGTTGTCGTCAACGATAAGCTGGCCTTCCACGTCAAACCAACCGGCTTTTTCCTTAACTCCCAGGCTTAGGTCACCGAAATCAACGCTGCCCACTAGTCTGATGCGTTCGCCACGGGGGTGCTCGAGCACGATGCGATCAAGTGCACGCAGTGGCTGTAGCTCGAGCAGAATGCTGAGGCAGTCTTCAACTTCGTCTACCTGCCATTCATAATCGCGGTGAATAAGCTTTTGCAGCGTTGGGCATTCAAGAATAATGCCTTCGGCCAATTCAATTTCTTTGGCCAGGTTGCGCTCCGCTAACCGGCGCTGGCCGGCCGTCTCCGCGATCACCTTATTACGGCCTTTGCCGGGTTTAAAATACTGATCGTCGTCGTTGAGTGGTTTGACGAAGAATTCAACCTTAAAGGTTTCCCCAATCGGCAGGAGGTGTACGTAAGTACGCTGGTCAGCTTTCGCCTGATCAACGTCATCGATCACCCCGCTGAGGGTACTCTGTACTTCTACAATTTTGCTAAGGTTACGGCTAACTTGCTGTAGCCGGTGTCGTGCTCTTTTCGGGATTTCAAGTCCGCTGCCAATCTGACGATGAACGGAGTCGTGGGCTTCAGTCACCTCGATCACCTGATAGCGCGTCGGGGTTTCTTTCACTACCTGTACCCCGGTACCGCTAAATTCCTGCGCAAAGCGCAGGTACAAGCGATTATCACCTTCCTCAATCAAAAGTTGCGGGTTGCGCCGCACCAGGTCTACTCCGACTGCCGGGTTTTGAATCAGATAAAGGTTCGGGTGGCCAACAAGAGCCACCAGCGCGTCTTCATACCGGATCTTGTAATGTCCGTTCGGGTGGTATTTACTGTAGTCTTCTTCGATGGCCTGAGCTACTGAAACGTCCTGAGGTGTCATTCCCGACACCTCTCCATGCTTTACCCGCTTGAGGGCGACTTTGCGCCCTTTGGACCAGCTGCCATTCTTGCCCAGGGTCTGCTCCCTTGGCTCCAGTTCTTTGGCTTCGAAGTCAACAAACCAGACGAAGCGTGATGTCTTTTTCGCACGCTTGTCATTGCGTTGCTCGGGAGCACCCATGGTGGCCAGCACCTCCAGCGCCCGCTCCCACGGTTCAATCCGTGGCATGGCATCAGCCAACGAGAAAATGCGCAGCGTTTTGCTCAGGTCTTCGGCGCGTTCGGCAAAAGCCTGGCGGGCCTCAGTATTTGGGTGGCGAGTAGATAATACCCGGGTAATTTCCATTTCCATCCACCGGTAACCACTTTCCTGGGCACGGTCCCGGAGTACGTCCAGATAGGTGAGGTAGTCACTGTCGGCAGGAAGAGTGGAGCTTTCAGTCCACATCCTGTATAAAGCCTGGAAAGTCAGCGTAAAGGCATTAGCCTCCGTTTTCTTTAGGCCTTCGTCCGCAACGTACTGTGCGTGTTCATCGTTACGCAAGTAGGCGAACAAAGAACGTAGCACGAGGAAAGTGCCACCCAGGCGTAGGTTTTGCGTCGGGTCAATATCTTCGAGGTACTTACCAATCGTTTCAGCGCTTTTGACGCCGCTTTTGCGAAGGATAGAAAGGAGGTAGAAATAGCCAGCGACGTGCGCAGGGTACTTGTTGTCAAATTCCTGCCGGTATCCCTTGCGAACAGTATCAATCAATGCCGCAGCACCGTCATCATCGTCCCGCAACACGTGGTAAACAAGGTTCATGGCAGCTTTGCGCCACTCGTCGGTTTCCAGGTCGGCCCATAACTGCAGCCTGCTCCAGGCGCCTTGTAAAACAAAGGCTTCACAGAGGAGTTCCCGTAGCGGTCCGGATTCGGGCTCGCGGATGTGCTCGTACTGCTCCAGAAACTCTACCAGTGGCGCCAGAGGAGTTAACTCCTGGATGGCTTGCCTGAAGGCTTTGCGGACATTGATTACTTGCCAGGCCGGCAATAGGGTTTCTACCCAACGGGGCTCAAAGGCTGCGAAGAGCGGGTCAAGGAAAATGCCCGTCCGCTCTTGGTCGGGGTAAAAAGTAACGGCTTCTTTCTGTAAACGGTCAAAGTTTCCTTCGTTCTGCAGGTAAAAAGCAATCCGGATTTCGCGCATCAGTGCGAAGGGGCTGCTGGGTTGCCAGTAGGTCTTATACGGAAGTTCACGGCGGACTTCATTAAGCAGGAATTGAAAATCCGGGCGCCGCGTTGCCTGGCGCATAATCACTTCACTGTACTCGGGGTTGATCCGCCAGTTGCGCTCATCGTGCTTAACAATGAGTTGTTGATCGTGCAGTTTGTGCACCAAGGCTTCCGTGGCTGCATGGGAGAAACGAGATTCGCCGGGCGGCGGAGCCATGCCAATCTTATTGAGCAGGCGGGACAGGTCCAGCACTGACTTCTCCTCGTAGACGATGCTGAGGGCCGTTACGACGTCACGTTCGGTAGAGGAGAGGGATGTCCAGGTTTCGCGGAAGGCTCCGTTCATTCGGTGGTAGGATTAACAAGGCTGTTACCGGCGGTGGCAACCCTTTCTAAAGGCGCGAACGCAACCATTAGTTGTCGTAGGTATCGTTTTTTTTACGGGTTGGAACACGGGGTGGTGGCAATAGAACGGAGCTGGTGCAAGCAGGTAGCGACGCGATGCCCACATCTATCGTTGCAGGGCGCGGCCGCAGGAGCAGGGTTAAAAGTTGATAAGCAATGAGTTAGTGTTTGAGGTTGGGTCTGGAAGAAAGATTATTCTACCGTCAGCGTGAAACCAACACCGTGAATATTTTCAATTTTTATTTGTGGATCTTCTTTCAAATACTTCCTGAGGCGACTGATGAAAACGTCCAGACTCCGGCCAAGAAAATAGTCGTTCTCTCCCCATATCTTCTCAAGAATATCTCCTCGTTCGATCACCTGATCACGGCGGTGGTTGAGGTATTGGAGTAGCTCCGCTTCTCTGCGCGTGAGGCGTTTTGGCTCTTTATCCTGGTAGGTAAGCAAAAGCTTCTCGTAGTTAAAGGTATAGTCGCCCAGCTGGCGGGGGTCAAAAGCTGGGGAGGCCGGGCGGACCCGGTTTCGCCGCAGAAAAACCTCGATCTTCAGAATCAACTCCTCAATGCTGAATGGCTTGGTGATATAATCATCAGCACCAAGGCGTAGTCCTTCCAGACGATCCTCCTTCATGCTCCTAGCGGTAAGGAAGAGGATGGGTACGTCCTGATTAGTCTCCCTGATTGTACGCGCCAGGTCAAAACCATCGATGCCGGGCAGCATGACGTCGAGCAGGCATAAGTCGTAAGGAAAATCTTTGCCCTTAACGACCTCAAGGGCGGTGTTGCCATCGGGGCAATGATCAACGGTAAAGCCGTTGAGCTCGAGGTTATCCCGGGTAACGAAGCTTAAGCTTTCATCGTCTTCAACGTAAAGTAGGTGAGCTTTGGTCATGTGAGGTTATTGGGTGCTGCAATTTAAGTT
>CAZTTF010000157.1:0-6236 GCA_964616365.1 uncultured Lewinella sp.
GACACCTCTTTGACCGCCCCAAAATTAGGCGGAAGGTTGTAATTCATCCACCCATCCTCCGTGTCCGGAAGGTTACTTACGGTCCGTTCAAAACTGTTATCATCAAAGCTGAAGGAAGCCACCAGCCCTTTCTCCAGCACAGACCCCTGCACCGCTTTGGGGTGACCGTTAACCGGAGCTTCTTCTCCACGCAGCAATATCGCTTGCTTTGCTTCTAACGCCTCAATGTAGCGCTCCACCGCTGCTAAGTTGGCTTCCAGGGCCGGGTCCTCGATGCGCATATTGGGAACGGGAGCCTCGTCGTAGTAGCCGTTAGCCGTCCCCCTTTCCGTGATGTTGTTAAAGAAAGCCGTTAGCTGATAATAGTCCGTATGCAGGATGGGGTCATACTTGTGCGTGTGGCATTTCGCGCACTCAACCGTTAATCCTAAAAAAGCGGTACCGAAAACATGAGTCCGGTCACTGGCGTATTCGGCCAGGTATTCTGCCTCGATCACCCCGCCTTCCTGCGTGATGGGATGGTTGCGGTTGAAACCCGTAGCGAGACGTTGTTCGTAGGTTGGTTCCGGCAGTAGGTCGCCGGCAAGTTGCCAGGTGACAAAGTCCTCGTAACTCATATTGTCATTAAAGGCATCGATGACCCAATCCCGCCACGGCCACATGGTGCGTGGCCGGTCATCCTGATAGCCATGGCTGTCGGCATACCGGCTGAGGTCAAGCCAGTCACTCGCCATCCGTTCTCCGTATTGCGGGGAAGCAAGCAGTCGATCAATGACTTGATCGTAAGCTGTGGGGGAATCATCCGCCAGAAAAGCATCCATCTCCTCTGGTGTTGGGGGGAGCCCGGTCAGATCAAATGTTACCCTACGTAGTAGCGTGCTGCGGTCAGCCGCAGCCGCAGGCTTCATGCCCTTTTCTCTCAGCTTTGCCTGAACAAAGTTGTCAATTGGATTGACTGGCCAGTCATTTGCAGCCTGCGGCACTTCAGGATGCTGAGGAGCAGTAAATGCCCAGTGAGGTTTATACACCGCTCCCTGCTTGATCCACCGGCGAATTAACTCCTTTTCGGAGGCACTTAGCGAAAGATGACTTTCAGGCGGCGGCATTACCCGCCCTGCTTGTTCACTCGTGATTCGTTGCCATAGTACACTTTTCTCAGGATTGCCGGGAACGATAGCAAATTGGTCCGGATTACTCTCCAGGGGGGCAAAAGCGAGTGCTTCGGTGTGGAGGGCTAAGCCTGCTTTTTGCTTAGTCTCATCTGGGCCGTGACAAGCATAACAACGATCGCTCAGTAGCGGCTTTACGTCAAAGGTGAAGTCAGGCCGATCCGGGATAGCTGCCTCTGGACTATGAGCCTTGTCGACACAAGCGGCGAATAGCAAGATCAAAGCCAGGCTTGCGCCAAGCGGCCTCAGCCCAAATAAGTGTAATGGTATATCCCTCAGTTTCATTTACCCGATCAAGGTAATGAAAGCAGGGCTGTTTTCCCAAAGGCGTTACCCCTTCACAAACTTCAGTTGATACACCTTACCTCCTGCCTCCAGCACGAGGAAGTACACCCCAGTTTGTAGATCTGTCAAATTACGAACGGTAAGCGTTGCTCCAGCAGCAGTTGCCACCTGCTGACGAACAATCTGACCTTTAGCGTTGATCAGCCTGAGTTGCATATCTCCGGTTACTGCTGAAGGAAGGGTTAAAGTCAGCTCCTCTGACACGGGGTTCGGGAAAAATGATAGCTCCTCGACAGCCGTACGGCTAGGCGTGGAGGTGGTACAAGGCTGGTAGATACGGACGTAGTCAACTTCCATTGTACTGCTCGTAAAAGAGGGCGAAACATTGGGCAGCATAGCAATATTGAACAACAAGTACTGCGGTGCATCAAAGGGCCAGGTAGCGGAATTCCTGGTGGACGGATTGTAGGTATAGTGGACAACCCCGTCAACGCTGAATTGAATCCGTTCCTCGTTCCAGTCCATTTCATAAACGTGAAAAGCTGTAGAGGCGGTAGGGATGATTGTCCCCCCAACGTTCACCGTTCCACCAAAGCTGGACGGCGTATGCATAGCACTGGAGACGTAGTTTTGATTGTCTCCCCAATGCTCCATGATGTCAATCTCTCCGCAGGCGGGCCAGGATGTAGTTCCAAAGCCTTCGTTATCCCAGTAGGCACCATCCTCGTTGATATTCTGGCCGAGCATCCATAAGGCTGGCCAGGTACCCACGCCAGTGGGTAGCTTTGCCCGGATCTCCACGCGTCCGTAAGTAAAGGCGAACTTAGAATTAAGCCGTGCGGAAGTAAAACTTTTGGTTACCCCCTGATCCGTGAATTGCTCCCGCTTTGCGACCATATTCAGCATGCCGTCGTCCTGAAAGGTGTTTGCCAGCCGATCGGTGTAATGCTGGATCTCACCGTTAAACCAGCTGTCTGGAAGCGGCAACTGCGTCTGGTGGAACCATCTATCTTCGTCCAAAGGTCCGTTGCCATTAAACTCGTCAGCCCAAATGAGACATTCTGGCTCAGGCTCAGGCAGTGGTTCTGCGGTGAATAGAAAATCGTCGATATAAGCCAGTACCTGATCATTATTGTTTTCTCCGTTTACCTGTATAACTACCCGATTAAAGTCTACGCGGGAAGTTGGCGGGGGTGAATTAGGATCAAGGTTGATGAAGGCATCTTCGGCAAAGTCAAAAGTAACCGTCTGCCATACATCCAGGTCTACTGGCTTGATGATCTCAGTTTGCGTAGACCAGGGCTCAGGGAGGGTGCCATTCTGCAGCTTAAGAGAAACCTGATTTGTTTGATTTCCGGAAAGGCCTGCTGAGGGGATGAAGATCTTAAAAGAAAAGGCATGGTCTGTATTAAGATCAAAGTTGTTGTCTACCTCGAAGCGGACGTTGGCAAAGTCTCCTCCCGTGTCCTGGTACCTTAGGACTGTTGCAGATGCATTCCCATCACCTGCTTCGGGGTTTGCGAAGCCTGGGTCAATGAGGCAATCATCTCCGAACCAGGTTGTAATGTTTCCGTCGCCCTCAAAATTATCTGATTGAGCATGTATGGACAGGGTTAAGCTAAGGAGCAGAAATAAGGTCAGGTTAATTTTCATGTTTTGAGAATAAATAAAACTGAAATGCCTCAATCAAGCCATGCCAATTGCGGGCAAGTTTTAGGCTTTAATGTGAAAGTTTCAAGCGAAGATAATTGTTAAAAGGTCTAAGCTAATCTGAATTGTGTCAGAACTCTTCATTTCGTTTCCAATACATCCTCATTACCTCGCCAAAATAATTGACGCCTCCAGTTGCATAAAGACTGATGTCAAATTGGTAACTTATACCTAAGTACAACTCTACTACTAAAAAATTCCGCCAACCCCGCTTGACAATGTAAAATCGATCTACATCTTTCCAGTAAATGATTTGTCGTTTGGGATATATGCTGCCAAAACACTGGTTATTGATTTCAAAACCAACACCTCGATGAAGCATATGTCGCCAGTGGGCAAAATTAGGATAAACAGCTACTGTAACCATCACATAGAGCAATCCAAAGAGCTTTTCCTTATAGTCGTCAAGAACAATGACCCCCGAAAGCCCCAAAGTTATTAGCCATAATTTGACTATTACAATAGGGATAATCCGGCTACTAGCTACTTTAAAGTGTTTGATTTCAGCGTGAGAATACTCAAGATTAATCCGCTCTACCTCAAGATTATCGTTCAGGTGCTCATTGATGGCTAAAGCAACCTTATCATCTTCTGGCCGCGACAACCGTCGAATTAGCCCTAACCGGTCTGTAGTGTCATCTATCCCTGCGGTAATTTGTGCGTTTCTCAGTGACTCCCACTCGACCTCGGGCACCAACTTATATGCATATGTTCTCCAGCGAATGGTAAAGAACGTATGACTCACGATTGCGCCAGCGGCAAAGAAAATGAAGATCATAAACCATACCCACCAGCCTAGGCTATTCGGCAGTATAAGGATATAGACTAAGTAGGTTAGCACTGGAGCGAGTGCAAGGTGCCCGAAGTAGATGGCTAGTGCCAAAAGGATAAGGAGACTTTTCTTTGTAGGTTTAGGCATTTCTCCAAAGGTACTGGAATGACCAAAATTATGCGTTGCTCCTATATCTTGTATTCTTCAATTAGTCATTGGCAAGAAGCCTAATCAAGGGAAATGTTTTTACTCAGAATAACTATAAGCCACCAATGGAACAGGAACCTCTAGCTCCAAAACAGGTAGCATTTCAGAATACCACAAATCCCAGGGCTGGATTTGACTTTGTTCCTTTAGAGCGATTACAGCGGTTGGAAAATCTCGACCACTCACCTTATAACACACATTTGGTTGAGTTCTACATCATTCTTTACATCAAGTCGGGAAAGGGAGTTCATACCATAGATTTTACCACCTACTCTTATGAACCTGGTACGCTGTTAACTGTACGGAAAGACCAGTTGCAGAAGTTTCACCTCAACCCAGAAGTTGATGGTGAGATGATGGTTTTTACTGAAGAGTTCCTTGTCAGTTACTTAGAATTAATTGAAGCACAAAAGGCCATTCAACTTTTCAATGATGTGATCAGCAGTCCCTGCTTATCGCTTAAAAAACCTGATCAGGTTGCCGTATCTGGAATTATTGACAGAATAAATAAGGAGTACTACGCAAACCATGATGAGTATAGTCTACGCATCATAAGGAGCGAATTACAAATTCTCATCGCACGACTTAGCCGGCTAAAGACTCAGCATGCTACCGCTTTTAAAGACCGAAAGTACTTAGGCCAATTCCTGGACTTTCAGAAGTTGATCGAAACTCATATTACCGAAAAGAAAAGTGTCCAACAATATGCAAGAATGATGGGGGTAAGCACTAAAACACTCAACAACGTTACGAATAGCATTGTCAATAAATCCGCTAAAGCATTTATTGACGAGATATGTATACTTCGTGCAAAACGCTTGCTGATCAACACCAATCAGACAGTCAAAGAAATAGCTTACGCAATGGGATTTCAGGAGACGACCAATTTCTATAAATACTTTAAGCGCCATATGAGGATTACCCCAGAACAGTTTCGCGGCCGAATGAAGTAGTTTCCGATTTATACAGTATTAAGACGATTTAGTATAGCCTTTTACTCCGCGTGAAGGGACAACTTTGCAGTGCAATTATCAAACAGTGATAAATTATGAGACTACTATCATTCGTAACTACTTTAACCTTGATCTTAGCAATAACAAGCTGTAAATCAGGGGCCAACAATACAAATCAACCAGAAAAAGAAGTAACAATGGAATTAACAAACAAAGCCAAAGCAATTGCCCTAATCGAAAGCTTAGAAACTGGAGCTAAGGAACCTGTTGCCTACATCAATCCTGAAAAATACATTCAGCACAACCTAGGTGTTGGAGATGGCCTTGCAGGATTTGGGGCTGTTTTGGCTAACGCACCAGAAGGAGGATTTAAAGCCAAAGTGATACGTGCCTTCGAAGATGGAGATTTCGTAGTGCTACATACGAAGTATGACTTTTTCGGCCCTAAGGTAGGGTTTGACGTATTTAGATTTGAAGAAGGTCTAATCGTAGAACACTGGGACAACCTTGCGGAAATTGCGCCCCCTAACCCTAGTGGGCGAACTCAATTGGATGGAGAGACAACCTTGTCTGACCTCGATCAGACAGTAGCCAACAAGAACTTAGTAAAGGGGTTTGTTGCGAACGTCCTTATTGGAGGTAAAGGAGATTTGATGACACAGTACGTCAACCCAACGAAGTACCTCCAGCATAACACAGCGGTTGCAGATGGTCTTGATGGCTTAGGGGTTGCTCTTAAGTACTTCGCCGATAACGCTTTAGTGATGGAATATGATAACCTTCACATGATAATCGGGGAAGGGAACTTTGTCCTCACGGTTAGTGAGGGAAAGTTTGGCAAAGGAGACCACGTCGCTTTCTATGACCTTTTCCGCATTGAAGAAGGAATGATCGTGGAACACTGGGACATTATTCAAAATATCCCGCCACAAGCTGAATGGAAGAACCAGAATGGCAAGTTCTAATGCCAAAAATTTGGCATTCGTTTAATCCCTTAGCATTTATAATGCTAAGGGATTTTTTCTTGCTACTCCCTAGCCTACTACCCCATCGCCATCCATATCCTGACTAAAGATTTTCTCCATCAGCCGAAATAAGTCCGGATGATTGTCCGCAAATGCATGTGGCCGATTAAAGAAA